>JAFDXP010000018.1 GCA_018267875.1 Bacteroidota bacterium
AACTCAGCAAATCTATTTATAAACTCAACATCAACAGCCAATGGAAACTATCTGAAATCACAACCAAAAATGCAGACCTGTTCAAAAAACTAAAAATAGACTACCTAATTTAGCGGAGTTAGGGAGTAAAGGAAAAATAAAGCTTGGAAAACTTTAATGGGCTGATTGTAAAGCCCATTCAAAAGACTCTTCAGGAACGGGCTTGTTTAAGTAGGATTGTAAAAAATGAATCAGATGGTCTAAATCTTTTCGTACTGTAGCCATGCCTACTGAAACCCGCACTTGACCCCGATGTTTCCCCAAGAAATTTACAATGTCCTGATAATTTCCTTGATTGCGACTGTTGAAAAAACGGGCCATTTCATTGGGTGTAACACAATAGTTAATCTCATCAATTCCGGGATTGCAAAAGCACCCGACTCTCACGGATAAAGAATGCTCTGCTGCGCCTTTTTCAATGTATTCTACGGGATATCTTTTATCATTATTACCGCTAACAGAAAAGATAATAGTACCTCCTTTTTTATCTAAATCCTTGCTACCTAAAATGTGAATTAAGGGTTCGCCATTATCGTGAATCAAGTTTTCTAAAGCATGTAGAAGGTAGTCTGTCATAGATTGAACACGACGATTAATTCGATCCATTCCTATTTGCTCTATGAATTGAAGCCCATTTGTGATTGCCGGAATGCCTAAATAGTTTACGGTACCATTTTCAAATCGTTCATGGTTATTGACTAAAAAATAAGCAGGATAATTTATAGATACCGCTGATACTGTGCCACCGGCAAACCAAGGCTTATGAAGCTTTTCAAACTTGTTTTTTCTAACTAATAAACATCCGATACCGGTTGGATAACCAAAAATTTTGTAGAATGATACGGATACAAAATCCGGTGTGTATTTTTTTAAGTCTAATCGAGATGTGGGAACATAAGCTGCAGCATCTAAAAGCACATCCCAACCTAAGTCTTGGGCAATTCGAATATATTCTAATGAATGTTTTACACCAGAAACGTTGGATTGTGCTGGGTATGCAAAAAGCTTTTCTTTATTTGAATTCAATTTATTGAGCCAATCTGTAAGAGAAGGTTCATGAATAGTTAAGTCTTCGTAGTTGGCTGTTACAATTTCGCAAGTGCCGCCTTTAGAAGTGCAGAATTCTCTAATCCCATTTACGGAATTGTGATTGTCCACAGTAAATAAATAACATGAATCTTGCGAAAATGGATAACATTCACCAACAATGTTTAATGCTCCAGATGCATTGGCAGTGAAAATGCAGAAATAATCTTCTGCATTAAAATAGTCTAAGACCTTTTGACGTGCTTCGTTAACTAATTGGGTGGCGTGTATTGACGTGGGATTAGTAGAATGGGGGTTGCCAAAAACATGATTTTGCAATAAGGCAAAGTGCTTATCCAATAAGGATTGTGGGTATAAATTTCCACCTGTATAGTCAAAATAAACATGCCCCTCTTTGTCTAATCGAGAAAATTCTGATGCTCTTAATTGTTCAAAAAAAGCATCGTCTTGTAATTGGGTAATTGTGCTTTCTGACAAACTGTTGGAGGTCATTGACAATTGTGTTTTTGCCTTTAGAAAATTCAAGGTGCAAAGATAATATTATTTAAATGTTTCTCTAACTCTCATTCTTAACCTTTTGTTTGATGAATGCGGTATGTTTCCTGATAAGCTTTAACAGAGTTGTTGAAATCTATATAATAATTTCGAAAAACAAAAAAAACTGCTACTATGAACTTCAAATTATTTCCTGTTGTTCTCACTGCTACGGTAACATCTATTGCAACCTTTTTTGTTGTTGCAAAATTTCAAAAGGATATTCCTTTTATTAATCAGGAGCAAAAATTGCCGGTTAACTATGCTTCTTTTGAGAACAATGTAACGGGCAAGAGTACACCGCCAACCGATTTTGAGGCAGCAGCTACTGCATCTGTTCAGGCAGTGGTTCACATCAAAACTCAAACAAAAGCCAGAACTGTTGTTGCAAATGATCCTTTTTTTGACAATGATTTTTTCGGAAACATGTTTGGACAACGACAATATTATATTCCACCGCAACAAGGTTCAGGCTCAGGTGTGATCGTTTCGCCGGATGGCTACATCATCACCAACTATCATGTTATTTCGAATGCTGAAATGGTAACTGTTACTTTTAATGATAAATTCACAACCGATGCTAAAGTAGTGGCAAAAGATGCCTCTACTGATATTGCCTTGTTGAAAGTAGATCAAAAAAACCTTCCTTACTTGGAGTTTGGAAACTCAGATGAGGTGAGATTAGGCCAATGGGTGCTGGCAGTAGGCTACCCGCTAACCCTTGATGCTACGGTCACCGCCGGAATTGTAAGCGCGAAAAGTAGAGCCATAGGAATCAATCAATCGCAATCGGCATCTGCCATCGAGTCGTTTATTCAAACTGATGCTGCTGTAAATCCCGGAAATAGCGGTGGGGCATTAGTTAACACCAAAGGACAATTGATTGGTATTAATTCAGCTATTGCATCACCAACCGGTTCTTATGCTGGATATTCATACGCTATCCCGGCCAATATTGTACGGAAAGTGATGAATGATTTAATGAAATACGGCTCATTTCAAAGAGCTTTTCTTGGAATCGAATATCCCGATCCCAAATCGTTAACCCCCGAAAAGGTTGCTCAGCTTGGTTTAGACAAAAATAAAGGAGTGTATATTGCCGGAGTTCGTGAAAAAGGTGGAGCATTCAACGCCGGCTTAAAAGTGGGTGATTTTATTAACGCAGTCAATGGGGTAACTGTGCAAACAGAAACACAATTGCAAGAACAAATTGCCCGATATCAGCCCGGTGATAATGTCAGTATTACTTATTTACGCAATGGCAAAACCTTCAACACTACGGTAGAATTGACAAACATAAATGGTACAACAGCTATCGTGAAACCCGGACAGATAAACAAAACAGTATTGCTTGGCGCAACTATGAAACCGCTGACTGCTGAGGAAAAGCAACGGTATAATTTACGAGGAGGTGTAATGATAACAGATATTTCAGACGGTTTGATATCTCGTCAAACTAATATTCGAAAAGGCTTTGTTGTACTAACCGTAAATGGATCAAGTGTCAATACGCCTGACGATATTCAGCAACAACTGAATGCAGGAAATACAGCACAAATAGCTGGCTTCTATCCAGGCAATCGGGGTATATATTATTACGGTATTCGGCTAAACAATGCAACTGACGAACAATAAACTTGTATTTCGATTTTTGATTGTACCGATGATTCAGCTACCATTTTTTCTTTGGTAGCTGTTTCTTTTTAAATGTTAGTTGAGGAGTGCTGCAAATGAAGTTCTTGGGCAAATGGAAAAGACGCTGTAAAGAAGAGTGAATGGATTGTTTCTTTTTTGAAAACAGGTATTTCGCATTTGGATATTTTAATAAAATACCTGAATATTTAAAGCAGAAAGTATGAGGCTTTTTGAATTTTTACTTTTGGAAAAATTAGGAAATTAAACTTGAATTATATCAAAGTTTATTTGCTCCTTGATGTGTTTTGGGATCGATTAATTTTATCGAATTGGATGCTCGAGGATGTGTTGCATCAAAAGCTGTTTTTTGTTTTACACGAAAAAAGGATACCGTTTGAGATATCCTTTGTCGTTTGCAATCTTTAGCACTTCATTTATTTGATACCGAGTTTTGCTTTTACAAGCGGCAAAATATTGTCGCTTTCTTTTGCATAAAGCACATTGCCTCTGCTGGCATCAAAAACAAAATCAAAATTGTTTGTCTTTGCCACATCTTTGATGGCTTTGTCAGCTTTTTCAAGAATAGGAGAATACAATTCTTCCCGCTTTTTAGCCACTTTGTCTTGTGCGCTTTGTTGGGTGCTTTGGATGCGTTCTTCCAATTGCTGAATCTCCTTAACCTTTACCTCTTTCATGGCTTCGGTCATGGTTTTTTCTTGATTTTGATAATCTTGAACTTTCTTTTGGTACTCTTTACTCATTTGCTCTAACTGATCTTGATAGCTTTTAGCAAAAAGGGTAAGACTGGAGTCTGCTTTTTTGGCTTCGGGCATTATGCTAAGAAGCTCATCAGAATTAATGTAGCCAAACTTTGTTTGTGCAAAAATCGCCGAACTTGCAAGCAGTCCGCAAGCAAGAAGCAATACTGATTTTTTCATTTAATTTGGGAAATTTGTTTTTGTGAAACAGCGCAAAGTAAACGCCAATAATCTTTTCTGCCAACTATTCTATTTAGAACCCATCAATTTTAACACATCATCGCTCTTGTCGAGTTTGGGATCTGCATAAAAAAGAGTTACTCCGCCGGCTTTATCCATCACTATATCATATCCTTTTTGTTGTGCCATTTTTTGCACAGCATTGTAAACTCTATCCTGAACGGGTTTTACAAGTTCTTGTCTTTTCTTAAATAAATCACCTTCATAACCAAAGTATTTTTTCTGAAGATCTTTAGCGTCTTTTTCTTTTCCTACAATTTCATCCTCACGTTTTTTTCTTACTTCATCTGAAAGCATAGCTCGTTCTGCTTGATAGGATTTATATAGTTTGTCCACATCAGCCATGCGTTTGTCTATTTCACCTTGCCAAGTTTTTGACATAGCATCTAATTTCTCTTGTGCGCTTTTATAGTCTGGAACGCGATCTAAAATGTACTTTGAATCAATGATGCAATATCGCTGAGCTTGTGCCATTCCCATGCCTAAAAAGAGAAGTACCAAACTAAAGAGTAGCTTTTTCATTCTTTTACGTTTTGATTGTTGTTAAATAGTTTTTCAAAAAAAATCATTATCAATCCGGTTCAAATCCAAGCATAAAGGTAAACTTGGAAATATCTTTAAAGCTGGTATTGCCGGTTGACCTGTCGAATCTGTCAAAACCTATGCCATAATCTAATCCTAATAAACCAAACATTGGTAAGAATAAGCGGACACCTACACCTGCATCACGATTTAGTTTAAATGGATTGTAATCTTTAAAAGTGCCCCAAGCATTAGCTGCATCAAAAAATACTAACCCATAAATAGTAGAAGTTGGGCTAAGAGAAAAAGGATAGCGAATTTCTGCTGTGTACTTGTTGAAAATAGTTGCATTGGAAGCATAAATTTCATATCCGCGTTGTGATATAATGTCCCTGCCAATGAAATAAGATTGTCCGGATAATCCATCGCCACCCAATTGGAAACGTCCAAATGGAGAATACCCAATGTCTGGATTGTAATATCCAAGGAAACCGTATTTAGTTGCTAATTTCAATACAAATTTTCCGGTGATGTTTTTGTACCATTCAGCCGTAAAACGATATTTGTGATACTCAATCCATTTGTATTTGTCTGTTGGGTTTGCATCCTTATAATCTTTTGAACTAAAAGAACTTACAGGGGGTGTAAAGCTCATGGTTAAACTGATGTTGCTACCATTACGTGGATACAAAGGCTGATCTACTGAATAGCGTGCAATAACCATGCGAAGTGAAAGGTCGTTTGAGTTGCCATCTGTAAAGTTGGGTAATAGATTAGGATATGCTTTTAGCATATAATTACGATAATCTACGCCCATGGTAAAAACGAAGTTGTCATCCGGCCATTTAAGTCGGCGACTGATAGATACATTGCCACCTAACATGCGTAAATAGGAGGAATTAGGATCAGCCATGTTGCCGGAGAATCGGCTGTAAGTAAGTCCGGTCGTTAGTGCATTTGGCTTCTTGCCGCCTAACCAAGGTTCTGTGAATGAAAAGTTGAAAGAATTGTAGTATGAACCGTTTGACTGGTAGTTGATAGAAAACTTTTGTCCATCGCCCATTGGGAGTGGATCCCATGTTTTAGGGCGAAGGATGTTGCGCAACGAAAAGTTGTTGAACATAATTCCAATATTGCCATAGAAGCGAATGCCGCCACCAAAACCTGCTGACAGTTGTAGCTGGTCGCTTGATTTTTCTACTACATTATAGGCAATGTCCACTGTCCCATCTTCAGGATGCGGAATGGGTTGCATTCCTATTTTTTCTTGGTCGAAAAATCCCAAATTGGCAATTTCTCGGTTTGTGCGAATTAAGTCTGATCGTGAAAATTTGTTTCCCGGAAGTGTTCGTAATTCTCGTCTAATTACATGTTCGTTTGTTCTGTTGTTTCCCGCAATGGTTACATTTTTTATAGTGGCTTGTGGACCTTCAGTTATAGCCATTTCAAAATTGATGGTATCGCCTATAATTGATGTTTCGCGAGGCTCTATTCTAAAAAAGAGATATCCATCATCCATATAAAGGCTGCTAACATCGCCACCATCAGGGCTGGGTTGTACGCCCAGTCGTTTATTTAGTAATTCCTGATTGTAAACATCTCCTTTCTTAATGCCGAGCATATCAGCAAGGGTAGAGTCGGGATATTTTGTATTGCCACGCCATTTGATGTCACCAAAATAGTAGCGATGACCCTCTTTTACCGTAAGATCAATATTTATGTTGCCATTGCTAATGTTATATACAGTATCATCCACAATACTGGCATCCCGATATCCAAGCGAGTTATAATAATCAATAAGATTTTGTTTGTCGTCTTGATATTTCTGGTCGTTGAATTTAGAAGAGGAGAAAATTCCTTTAAATCGGAAATAGGGGTCGAGGGTTTCAATGGTTTTGGTTATGGAAAGAAAGCCCAAGCTTTTTGCGTAGTCACTCAATGTTATTTTATCGGTAGGGTATATGCTTTCTGCATCAGCGCGATGCAAGGTTAAACGAGGCATTTCTTTTGTTGCGCTAAAAGTTCTTTTTAAGCGGCTATCTGTTGCAACTGTATTCCCGTCGATATTGATTTGATTAATCTTGGTTTTGTTGCCTTTTGCAATATCAAAAGTCAGAATTACAGAATTGGCAACCGTAGTATCGGGGCGTTCTCTCACTGTAACTTTCGTTTGCCCGAAACCCTTATCCACAAAGAACTTCCGAATTCTGCTTACTGCATCGCGTTTGGTAGCTTCGGTTACAACTTTAGATTTCACCAAGCCCACTTTGTCTTTTAATTCTTGTGCTTCGTTTTTCTTAATGCCTCGAAAATTGTATTTACTTAATCGAGGTCGTTCTTCAATATGAATATCTAAGAAAACTTTATCGCCCAGAACTTTAGTAATAGATACTCTAACATCAGAAAATAAGTCTTGTTTCCATAGGTTTTTTATAGCACGAGCAATTCCTTCATCACCCGGAAGGCGTAATTTTTGCCCAATGGTAAGTCCCGTAACAGCCATTAATAGATCTTCATCTAAAAAGCGATTTCCGGAAATGGTAATTCCTCCGATCATGTATTCATTGGGCTTGGTGGGCTGAGTTTTGGCTCCTAAACCGGCTTTGCTGTTTCCTTCACCGGGCATAGCTATCTGAGCCTCTAAGGGCTGAATGAGAAAAAACAAAGGCAAAAAAGCAAGGAGAATTCGCAAGGTTTTATGACACATGCTGGGGGATGTTCGTTTGAATTTGTTCACTGGTTTTTCCAAACCGGCGTTCGCGTTGTTGATAATTGGCAATTGCTTCGATGAGGTGCGGTTTTCTAAATTCCGGCCAGTGTACATTAGTAAAGTAAAGTTCGGCGTATGCCAGTTGATATAGTAAGTAGTTGCTGATTCTGTGTTCTCCGCTGGTGCGTATCATCAGCTCCGGATCCGGAAATTCACTTGTCGTTAAATAGTGCCTAAATAATTTGTCATCAATATCTTCTACACGAATAACTCCTGAAAGAGCATCTTGTGCAATTTTTTGTGTAGCACTAACAATTTCCCAACGTGAACTGTAACTTAAAGCAAGAATTAAGTTAACGCCCGTATTCATGGAGGTTATTTCTTTCGCCTCATTCAGTTCGCGTTGACAGACTTCCGGCAGGCTTTCAAAATCGCCAATGACGTGCATCTTTACATTGTTCTTTTTCAGGTCATCAATTTCTTTTCGAATAGTATTGACCAACAATTCCATGAGCGCATTCACTTCTTCTTTCGGGCGATTCCAATTTTCGGTAGAAAAAGCATAAAGCGTTAAATATTGAATGCCGATTTCGCCACAAGCATTTACGATGTCGCGTACGCTCAACACTCCTTCGTGATGTCCATAAACGCGATCTTCACCTCGTTCTTTTGCCCAACGTCCGTTTCCGTCCATAATAATAGCAATATGCTTGGGTAAACGGGTGTTGTCTAATGCCTGAAGTTCGTCCATACTTTGTTGAAAAAAAATTCCTTTTTTTAAAAGGCTCGCAAAGGTACAAAAATAGGAGTACGTGCTTGCCCAAAATATAAACACATTCAGTTTAACGGTACTTTAACTGCCATTTTTAAGCTATATTCATGGAAATAATAGCTACTATGTTCATCAATTTTCTTTTACCATGAATTTAAAGTTATTTCGTGGTGAAATGGTAACTAATCTTAGCACTTCTAATTCTTTGCTCAGTGCATGGGTGCGCGAGCTTCGTGATGTAACAATTCAACATGACAGAATGCGTTTTCGTAGAAATATGGAGCGCATCGGTGAAATTGCCGCTTATGAAATTAGTAAGCAATTGCCATTCGAACGTGTTTTAGTTCAAACACCTTTAGGCGAATCGGAAGAATTTGTGCTGGCTCAACAACCTGTGCTGGCAACTATATTAAGAGCAGGTGTTCCTCTTCATCAAGGCTTGTTAAATTATTTTGATCAAGCAGATAATGCATTTATAGCAGCCTATCGCAAACATCATCGGGACGGCAGTTTTGAGATTGCACAGCATTATGTTACCTCACCTTCAATTGATGGGCGTGCCTTAATCATTGCAGATCCTATGCTGGCTACGGGTTCTTCTTTAGTCTTAGCCATAGAAACATTGACTGAAAACGAAACACCGACTCAAATTCATATAGTTTGTGCTTTAGCCTGTACAATTGGAATTGATTATGTTGCCCGAAAATTTCCCCAAGCTCATATTTGGTGTGCCGCTATTGATGAAGAATTGACTGCCCGAAGTTATATCGTGCCAGGACTGGGCGATGCCGGCGATCTTGCTTATGGAAGTAAGCGCCAATCTTAGTACCAACGAAATTTCCTTGCCTCCTGTCTTGCATAATAGAACTAAAATACCTACTTTGGTTGCAGAAAAATCTTTCAAACTATCCCAAAAGTATATTTACACGATGAAGAAGATATTACTCGGAGTAAGTGCAGTGTTGACTTTGGCGGGTTCTGCTTTTGCGCAGGACGTGCATTTTACCCAATATTTTTCCTCTCCACTAACGCTCAATCCGGCATTGACGGGGCTTACACAATGTGATCTTCGACTGTCTGCAAATTATCGCTCGCAGTGGAGTAGTGTGTCGAGCAATCCTTACACAACGGCTGCTTTATCTTTTGATTTGGCTACCCTGAAGGGCAAATTGAATAATGGAGATGCCCTTGGAATTGGGCTTTTGGCAATGTATGACCGCTCAGGAATCGGTGCATTGACCAGTATGAATTTTGGACTGTCTGTTGCCTATCACAAAGCACTTGGGTATGAGAAAAAACATACAATATCTCTTGGAGTTCAAGGCGTTTTAGTGCAAAAATCTATAGACTTCAATAAGCTGAAATTTGAAGATCAGTTTAATCCCGGATCCGGTTTGCCGGAATATACTACCAGTGAAGGTATCGGAAATAATGACCTTACTTATCCTGATTTCAATGCAGGAATCATGTATAGCGGGCATGTCAGTGATCATGCTACTGCTTATGCCGGATTCTCTTATTATCACCTGACTCGTCCCGTTGAAACTTTTCTTAAAAGTGGTTCCGGAACCGGTCAGCATCAAATTAATGCACGTTATACCACTTATCTTGGTGGGTCTTTTGATTTGAATGAAAATATAGTTTTGTATGCAAGTGGTTTATATCAATCACAAGCTAGTTCATCGGAAGTGGTTCTTGGTGCAGCTGTTGGTTTCGTTATGAATCCAGGATATGATGCCGAATATCAACGTGCCACTATTTTCTATCTCGGAGGTTGGTATCGCTATGGAGATGCTTTGTCGCCTTATGTAGCTTTAGAATGGAAAAAAATGAAAATTGGATTGAGCTATGATGTAAACGTTTCAGCATTTACGCCGGCAACAAAGGGAAATGGTGCTTATGAGCTTTCCGTTATCTTCAATGGTTGCATCAACAAGCGCGAGCGTGGTCCGGTTTACAACTTTGCCTGTCCTAAGTTTTAAAACTTGTTTTAAATAGATTTTTCAGCCCCGCTTTTAGCGGGGTTTTAATTTTATTCTGTTTTCAAGGCTTAGTCAGTTTCTTCTATCTCTCCTTTATTAGAATAGTTATTGGTTATAATCCTTTTGCTTTGCTTACAAAAACATTCCTTTGGACATAAAAACGATAAGGAAGAAGTGCGTCTTTTCCGGCATAAGCAACACCCACTCTTGTTGTTGCAACTATGTTTTCGGGCAATAAGGGTATTCCGCTATCTTCAATAAATAAATCAGTACCTTGCAGACTATTTCCGTTTAGCTTTGTTGTAATTCCTAAAGCTTGGCTCAACACTCCAGGACCATTGGTTAATGACGGTTGAAACGATATTTTGTTGCGCCTTTTCAGCATGATATCAATCCCCTTTAAAGGCTCAATGGCACGAATTAACACAGCATGAGGAACGCCCGAAGTATTTGTAATGACATTGAACAAATGATGCAGACCATAACAGAGATAAATATACGCTACGCCCCCATTCTCATACATAATTTCCGTTCTGGCTGTTTGCTTTCCTCCAAAAGCGTGTGAGGCTCTATCTGTAATGCCTTCATAAGCTTCGGTTTCAACAATGATTCCGGATGTGCAAACACCCTCTACTTTCGTGACTAAAATCTTTCCCAACAAAGATTTGGCAATGAGCACTACATCTTCTTGCCGATAAAATGAAGGTGGTAGAATCATATTTCAAAGTTAGTTTGATCGCTTAGACCTCTTTAAGGTAGGTCTTTGAACCCAAATCAGTATAATTTTATTAACATCCAATCTTTTAGACCTATTAGAGCATGAAAATACACGAATAACCATTTCATGTAAAAAGAAAGGGTGACATCAACTAAGCTACATCATGACTTCATTGTAGTAGATAATTATTTGGTGTACTTTTGCACCCAATTTTAGAAAAACATGCCGTTTTTCGTTTAAACACAAAACTCTGATGAAGATTTTAGTTTGTATCAGTCAGGCTCCTGACACTACTACCAAGATCGCGTTCAGCGATAACAATACAAAATTCAATACTGCCGGTGTTACCATGATTATCAATCCATATGATGAATGGTATGCTTTAGTACGTGCATTAGAACTAAAAGAAGCAGGAACCGCATCTGCTGTACATTTGGTTACAGTCGGAAAGCAGGACGCTGAACCCGTTATTCGTAAGGCACTTGCCTTAGGCGGGGATGAAGCAATTCGTATTGACACAGAAAGCCATGACCCTTATGTGGTGGCTGCTGAAATAGCAGCTTATGCAGCTAACGAAAAGTATGATCTTGTCCTTTGTGGTAAAGAGTCTATTGATTATAATAATGGTGTGATGGGGGGCATGTTGGCTGAATTGCTCGACATGAATTATGTAGGCTTTGCTACTAAATTGGATATTGCAGGAAACGTTGCTACTATTTCTCGTGAAATTGAAGGAGGTGAAGAAATTGACAATTCACCACTTCCACTTGTAGTATCTTGTCAAAAAGGAATGTCAGAAGCACGTATTCCCAATATGCGTGGCATTATGGCTGCACGCACAAAACCATTGAAAGTGGTAGCAGCAGCCGGTATTGCACCATTAAGCGAAATTGTTTCTTATGATTTACCACCAGCAAAAACCGGTGTAAAAATGTTTTCTCCGGAAGATATGGATGGGTTAGTAAATGCCTTGCATAGCGAAGCAAAAGTGATCTAAGCCAAGCTTAATTTTTCAAACAATTATTTTTAAAAAAAATAAAGAACCTAAAATGTCAGTAATCGTTTTAGCAGAACATACACAAGGTAGCTTTAAGAAAAAAACTTTCGAAGCTATTCAATATGCCAATCACATAGCCGGTCAGCTTAACACAACAACTACGGCAGTGGTTTTAGGTACGGTTGATGTTTCAAACTTAGCACAATTGGGTGCTTATGGTGCACAAAAAGTATTGCATGTAGCAGATTCAAAATTAGATAACCTTAGCGCACGTGCCTATGCGAAAGCACTAGCATCAGCTGCAGAAAAAGAAGGTGCTAAAGTGATTGTTGCCTTGCACGATGTAAGTGGAAAAGCAGTAGCACCTCGTCTTGCTGCACGACTCAAGGCAGGAATGGTTGCCGGTGCTGTTTCTTACCCTGATATGAGTTCGGGTTTCAAGGTTAAGAAAGGTGTTTTCGCTGGAAAAGCATTTGCCTTTGTCAACATTAATACAGAAGTAAAAGTAATTACGCTGATGCCAAATACTTTTGCTGTTCAAAAAGGAGAAGGCACAGCAAATATTGAAGCCCTGCCTGTTTCTTTTGACGATAAAGATTTTAGTGTTCAGGTTAAGGAAGTGAATAAAGTAACCGGAACCGTGCCTTTAGCAGAAGCAGAATTAGTGGTTTCGGGTGGACGTGGTATGAAAGGACCTGAAAATTGGCCTGCTTTAGAAGCCTTGGCAGATGCGCTGGGTGCGGCTTTAGCTTGTAGTCGCCCGGTAGCTGACAGTCATTGGAGACCACATCACGAACATGTTGGGCAAACCGGTGGCACTATCCGTCCGAATCTGTATATAGCCGTTGGTATTTCCGGTGCCATTCAGCATTTGGCAGGGGTCAATGGCTCAAAAACAATTGTAGTTATTAATAAGGATCCTGAAGCTCCTTTTTTCAAAGCAGCTGACTATGGCGTAATTGGCGATGCTTTAGAAATATTGCCACACTTGACTGCAGCCGTAAAAAAATTTAAGGAAGCACAGCATTGATTTTTTTTAAACTGCACTTAGAATTCATTATTTCAAATTATTCAAAATCACACCATGGAATACCGCATAGAGAAAGATACAATGGGCGAAGTAAAGGTACCTATCAATGCCCTTTATGGCGCGCAGACCGAGCGTTCTGTAGAGAACTTTAAGATTGCGCAAGACATCAACAAAATGCCTAAAGAAATTATCCGTGCTTTTGCTTATCTGAAAAAGGCAGCAGCATTGACCAATGAGGCTTTGGGCGTTTTGCCGTCAGATAAAGCATCCATGATTGCTAAAGTTTGTGATGAAATATTGACTGGTAAATTAGACGCAGAATTCCCTTTAGTAGTGTGGCAAACCGGAAGTGGCACGCAAAGTAACATGAATGTCAATGAGGTTGTAGCCTATCGAGGTCATGTGTTGAAGGGTGGAGCATTGACGGATAAGGAAAAATTTTTGCACCCAAATGATGATGTGAATAAATCTCAATCATCAAATGATACCTTCCCCACTGCCATGCATATTGCTGCTTATAAAATGCTGGCAGATGTTACCATTCCGGGAATCACTAAATTACGCGATACACTGGCTGCAAAATCAAAAGAATTCATGCATGTGGTGAAAATTGGCCGCACCCATTTTATGGATGCGACACCTCTTACCGTAGGACAAGAATTGAGTGGATATGTTTCGCAATTAGATCATGGCTTACGTGCCATCAATCATACTTTGGCACACCTCAGCGAATTAGCATTAGGCGGAACAGCCGTAGGTACCGGTATAAATACCCCCAAAGGCTATGCCGTGAAAGTGGCTGAGAAAATTGCTGAATTGACCGGATTGCCCTTTGTAACTGCAGAAAATAAGTTTGAAAGTTTGGCTGCACATGATGCAGTAGTAGAAACTCATGGTGCCCTAAAAACGGTTGCCGTAAGCTTGATGAAAATAGCAAACGACATTCGGATGTTAAGTTCCGGACCTCGTGCAGGTATTGGGGAAATATTTATACCTGATAATGAGCCGGGTTCATCCATTATGCCCGGTAAGGTAAATCCTACACAATGCGAAGCTTTGACTATGATTGCTGCACAAGTGATGGGCAATGATGTGGCAATAAATATTGGTGGCGCAACCGGTCATTTTGAACTAAATGTGTTCAAACCTATGATGATCTACAACTTCTTGCATAGTGCCCGCTTAATTGGTGAAGGCTGTATTAGCTTTAATGATAAATGTGCTGTGGGAATTGAGCCAATTCAAAAAAATATTGATGCACATGTCAACAACTCATTGATGTTAGTAACGGCATTAAATACCAAAATTGGTTACTACAAAGCTGCTGAAATTGCACAGACCGCACATAAACAAGGCACAACCTTGAAAGAAACAGCCGTATCATTAGGCTATGTTACACCTGAACAGTTTGATGAATGGGTGAAACCTAAAGAAATGGTAGGCGACCTACCGGCTTAATTAACTTTCAGAATCGTTTTTATAAGGCTGCTCAATATGGGTAGCCTTTTTGTTGCTATTGAGATAACCAGCAATTTCATGCTAAAAAAATAACGCCGGACATGCCGACGTTAAGTTATGTTTTTAAGAAATTTGGTTATGCTTTTTGAAGTCGTTTCATCCAAGCTTGTTGCAACAATGAATAGCCGCCAAACAGAATTGCACTTCCGATTATATCACCGGCTAAGGTGTTTTTGAAAAAGGGAATTGCCATGATGTAGGTGGTTGAAAATGCTTGCCAGCCGCTGCCGTACATGCCACTAAAATATGAACCCAAGTTTGAAACAATAAAGAATAATACAGATCCGCCAAGTGTGAATCCTAAAACGCTCTTCGTGTTGATCTGTTTCATCTGTGTGCCTAAAATCGTAACAAGAAACATGGCCCCGTAAACAAAAAATTGCTCCATGCCATAGAAGCCGCGCATACCGGGTGATGAAGGAAACAATTGAATGTATAAGTCACCAATGAAAAGAGCAAGCATAGGTAATAAAAATGCAAAGCCTTTCTTTTGAATCACGGCACCGCCAAATAAGCCCAAAGCACCAATGGGTGCCAGATTATACAAGTGCATTTCATGGTTGACAATTCTTGCGGTAGCAGCCATTAGGATTAAGCACGCTGCTAATAATAAGTTCAATTTATTCTGCTTCATTTTGCTCTATTCTAAGTTACAAATATACGCCTACTTATTTTTTTAGCGAAAGCATTTTCTTTTACTTCAGGGTTTCATTCAACCATTTATAGAATTCACGTTGCCAAACGATAGCATTTTGTGGATGCAACACCCAATGATTTTCATTAGGAAGGTATAAGAGTTTACTTTTTATGCCACGTAGTTGCGCTGCTTGAAAGGCTTCTAACCCTTGTTCGATAGGTACTCTAAAATCAATGCCACCTTGAATAATGAGAATTGGCGCATTCCACTTGCTTACAAAATTGCTGGGATTATATTTTTCATAAGCCTTGGGTTGCGGTTTTTCCCAATAGGGACCGCCAATGTCCCAGTTGGCAAACCAAAGTTCTTCCGTAGTGCCATACCAGCTTTTAAGATCAAACAAACCATCGTGGGCTATAAAACTTTTAAAGCGATTACCGTGCATTCCGGCTAACATATACACGCTGTATCCACCATAGCTTGCACCTATACAGCCCAAACGATTTTTGTCCACATAAGGCTCTTCTGCAACGGCATCAATAGCACTCAAATAATCAGCCATGGGTTGTCCGCCCCAATCTTTGCTGATGTCTGCATTCCATTTCACTCCCCAGCCGGGCATACCTCGACGATTAGGTGCTACGATGATATAACCATTAGCTGCCATCAACTGAAAGTTCCATCGGAAGCTATAAAATTGAGACAGGGCAGATTGTGGTCCTCCTTGGCAATAAAGTAAGGTTGGATATTTTTTTGTCGAATCAAAATCAGGAGGGTAAATTACCCAAACACCCATAGTTTGGTTATCCGTGGTGTGAATTTTTCTTAGCTCAGTTCTGCTGAGGTGAATAGTGTTGTAAGCAGCATCATTTTCGTGTGTCAGTTGACGCATAGATCCATCAGAGGGCGCAACGGCAAAGAGTTCCGTAGCATGATTCATATCACAACGTGACACAATGATTTCGTCATTGGCTTCACCCACAATGCCTGTAATATCATATACTCCATGGGTTATTTGCTCGACAATCGGCAGTCGTTTTGTATAGCCCGGAAAGTCCACAGAAAAAAGCTGTTCTGTTCCTTTTGTTGCTGCTGTAAAATAAATCTGACTCCCGTCTTTGCTCCATGAGAAATTGCTTACTGTACCGTCCCAACGATCGGTAAGATTAATTTTCATAGATGATTGGTGTTTCAAGTCCATCACATAGATGTTGTTTTTATCTGCTTCATATCCATCATGCGCCATGCTTGTCCAAGCAATCCAATTACCATCAGGGCTAAAAGAAGGGTTCATGTCGTAACCCATCATGTTGGCAGTCAGGTTGATTGTTTTTTCGGTAGCTATATCATAATAATAAAGATCAGTGTTGGTGCTTTGCGCATATTCTTTCCCGAATTTTTTCTTACACACATACACTATTCCCTTACCATCAGGCGACCAAATAAAATCTTCTGATCCGCCAAAAGGCTTTTGTGGCGCATCATACGGCTCATTTGGCATAATATCTTTTGCTACACCACCCTCAGGAGAAGCTATAAAAATGTGAGAGAATTTACCATCTTCCCATGTGTCCCAATGGCGATAATTGAGATCGGTATAGATCTGAGCAGTTGTTTTAGGCAGGTCGGGATATATGTCTTTACCCAGCATTTGCTTTATCGCTACATCTTTATTGTAAGCAATAAGTTTTCCGTCTGGAGAGACACGGGCATTTTCTGCTTCAACTATTGTCGAAAAACTTCGCCAATTTTTTCCTTTGTCTGCACTTTGATAAATGGCTTTGTCATCCAAAGCATACCATTTGTTTGCATCACGCTGAAACACAGATTTGGTTTCGGTTCTTTCTTTTCGTTGACCGGTTTTTATGTTTTGTTCATACAACTTAGTTGTGATTTTTTCGGTTTTTATATCATAGGTGCGAGCACTATAAAAAAGCACTTTCCCATCTTCGCTAATGCCATCGGCATTTACACGCTTCAAGCTCCAAAGCAGTTCTGTTGTCATCTTGTTTTGTGCAAAGCTGATGGTTGACAAGAGCAGCAGGGGCACGATTAGTTTTTTCATTTAAAATCGATTAGTTTGATGTATGATGGCTATTCAAGTTCTACAAATGGTTAGTAAATTGATTTATAAAGTTGATAAAAAGGGGCTTTAAAAGACTTTTAATTTCTGAATTTTCATTTCAATGGTATTGCTTGTATTATTGCGGTGCAACCGTTGCACCCGGTCGAACAGTTGTTGGAGGTTCTTCAAAATCAATCAGGTTTTCCCATCCAGCTTTCAGTATAATGGATCGGTCGTAAGGAATGACCTTTTCTGGCTGTAGGTGTAAGAAAACATTGCCTTGATCCCATTTGCCATTTTGGTTTTTATCTACAATGATACGTAGGGTGTATGTGCCGGGTTGTAGTCTGGTAAAGTGAATTAGCGTATCTGTTACGGTTCGGTGATATATAGTGTCATTGTCTTTTAATAGCACAAAAATGAAAGTTTTACCAAAATATTTTGTTGGTAAATGAATATGTAGTTTAGCATAGTCTTCGTCTTGTTTGGTATGAAAAGTGTATCGAGAGGGCATGGCATCAGCACCCAAACTGTCGTGAACAAAACCTTTTAATAAGCGAAGGGTGTAAACCGAATTTTCTTTCCAATTGGTATGAAGTTTAAGCTCCTTTTTTAAGGAGTCACGACTGGCTGAAACCTTTGCCTCTACTGCAATTCCGACACTATCATAAGTAAGATTGATTCTTGCAGGGTTTATGTTTTTAAAAGTATTCGTGAAACGAACAACAATAGGTTCAGTTATATCTTGTGTACGCTTTTTTAAACTGGTAGTATCCACTAAAACGGTATAGTTAAATGCTACGGGTGGTGTAGGGCTACTTGGTATTTTTCCTCTATCAGCAGTGGAGGAGATACTTGTTGAGTCATTATCGGAAAAAAGATAGAGGGTTACTAATGCCGGATTATTATTTGGAGTAAGGACACTGTCAAGAAAGGCAATCATTTCATTTTTTCCATCATACACCATATTGTTGTTTCCATCTCTAAGGGCAAATATTTTAAATGGTCTGGCGGGCAAACCTTCTAATCGAAATTTTCCTGAGGCATCGGCATGAGTTATATACAGTGGCTTTTCCCGCATCACTGCGCTGTCCGATTTTTTAGCATCATAGAGCATTACCAAGCAGCCGGTGTCAGGCAAGCCTGTAGCGGCATTGATGGTGTTTCCGAAAAGTTGTAAGCTGTCAAAATAGGCTCCGGTGCTAAAGAGAAAGCTATATCCGGTAAATACATTGTTTTCATGAACATCCTGTATGGAATTACCAAATTGCAAACGATAAGTAGTGTTGGCAGATAGTAGCGAATCGGGAATTTTTACGGTTACTGTTTTTCGCAATGCAGTTATAATTAAGGGAATAGGAAGCATTGGCGAAATAGTGATTTCGTTTCCGGAATTATTTAAGTGAATGAATTCATCAAAGTGGAGTTCGATTTTATTGACACGTGTTTGCAAGGACGAATCTCGAGGTGAAATGGTAAGCAATTTGGGGGCTTTGATGTCTTTAATTCCACCTTGAGGCGGCACTATTTGTGCACAACCAAACATGATAAAGGGTAGAAACATTCCAAAAACTAATCTGATTACTTTCCGATTCATTCGTAGTCAAAAATAGGACAATAGCACGGCGGTAATACAGTTTGTGCTAATTTTGTTAGAATAAATGACCACGCTATGTTTATGAATATGTTACTCCTTCTTGGTTTTTGGTTTTTTGCATCACCTGATGATGGAGATGCTAATTTGCCTAAGAGTATCTATGATTTTCAGGTGCCTGCACTAAATGGTGGAACAATTCGTTTTGCTGATTTTAAAGGGAAGAAAATTCTCATTGTCAATACAGCATCTAAATGCGGATATACACCGCAGTATGAAGAGTTGGAAGCATTGTACAAAAAATATGCGGGCAAATTGGTGATTGTCGGTTTCCCTGCAAATGATTTTCTGTTTCAAGAGCCAGGGAGCAATGAAGAGATTGCACAATTTTGTCAAAAAAATTATGGAGTAAGCTTTCCTATGGCTGCAAAAATCACAGTAAAAGGACGTGGAAAAGCACCTATCTACCGTTGGCTTACTCAAAAAGAATTCAATGGATTTGATGATAGTAAGGTGAAGTGGAATTTTCAAAAGTATCTATTGAATGAATCCGGAAAGCTTATTGCCATTTTCCCGCCGGCTACAAAGCCATTGAGTAAAGATATTACGGATAAAATTGAGCAATAAAAAAGCCCGAACTTTTGCTCGAGCTTTTGACTGAATTCATTGTTGCTTTTTAATAGCTATTGCCATTGTCATAGGCATCATCAGATCCAAAATTGGAATTGTTTGGTTGGGGCTGGTTGTATGAATTGTTTTGACGGTTGTAATCATTTTCATATTGTGAATTATAATCCCGATTATAACTATAACGAGGGTTGATGTGCCCATTGTCATAACAGGCATTAGCTCTGCAACGGTAATGTTTGCGTGGACAATATTCACCGTAGCTGAATTGACGATAACGCGGATAGACCCTATAACGATGATACCTTGGTGGAGGAGGACAATATACTGGTGGACGAACAGCAATCATAACACGTGGACGAGGTCCATAATATCCATAGTGATGATATCTGCCATGCCATTGCGCATTTGCTTTATTGCTGAATCCCAATGTCAACAAACCGAGAATCACTACTTCAACAAAAATCTTCATTTTCATACGCTTCATTTTTTTTGATGAATAATGATTAGTCTAAAAACAAATTAAGTGCCAATTTTTTTTTTCGAAAATAGAAATGAATACACTCATCCAATTATGAAAAGCCAAACATGGAAGACTGATTGGGTCTTCCATGTTTAAAGAGTGTAGTTAAATGCTACTTCAAGTAAGCCATTTCGACCTATTCCTTTATCCACTTACCCGTTTCCGTAGAGCCATTGCTATGCTTTACCGTATAGAAATAACTGCCCGAAGCAAAGCTGCTGATGTCAAGACTGCGCGTTTGTTTATCTAAATGTGGATATGATCCTACCATTTTGCCACTCATGTCAAATAGCTGCAGATCAAAATACCCCGAACCGCTAAAACTTACAAACAATTGATGCTGTGTTGGCACCGGATAGAGGGAAACAGACTTATCAGGTTGAGGCGTTAGATTGTTAACGGCTGTAATGCCTCCATTAGCATCTAACTTGATAATGTAAATATCATGTTGCATGTTTGGACTATTGACATAATCATAAATACCTGCGGTTATCATGCAACCGCCATCGGGCGTAGCCAATATTTTGTAAGGTACTAAGTAGCAATTAGGTTTGCCGATGTATTTGTACCAATGCCAACCATTGAGTGAAGTATCCGTTTTGCCAACGTAAATGTGGTTTTCCCTAAAGTCTAAATACACTGTATTGTAATCTTCATAATCGAAAGCTGCACAAAATATACTTGAATCTTTTATTGAAATTGGTGAAAAAAAAGCGTAAGAAATTTGAGAAAGCGTAAACGTATCATTTGGAATCAGTAATACTTTTTCAGGCCTCCTACTTTTAATATCAAAATAAAACAAACCGGCATTATCAATTCTCGATCCATTTATTTTGTCATACGTATTTATTTGCGAACCCAAAATGACTTTGCCATTAAATAATTCATAAGCAGGCGGAAAGTAATCCATGTAAGCAACTCGCCCAGGTGCATATGAAAAATTGTTTTCCTTTTCAAGATTATAGTAGCTTAAACCTTTTAATGAGGTATCAATCCTAAGAATTTGATATATTTCAATATTATTCATGCTTAAATTATATCCACATACTGTAAATACAATTGAGTCGTTTTTTAAATATACATTCGATACATTGTTTATTCCTATTTGTTTAAGGCTAAGAATGGAATCTAAATCAAGAGTAACATATTCAATTCCAATTGTTTTTAATCTAAACCGGATTATTTTATTTTTAATTTGCCCACCCCAAAATGGTTGATAAGTAAACGACTGAAAAGAATAACCACCATAATCAACGTTTTTCCATGATGTAATACTCATTGATTCAGGTATAATTCCCTTAATTGTGTCTGTTGATAGTAATGTAAGCGTGTTTTTGTTAAGATGATAAATAATAAACCCTTTACTGTTTCCATACTGTTGAAATCTTGAATTTTCCCAACTTACATAGTATAATATTTGATCATTAATAAGGCTTGTGTAAAAGCCTCGCATAGAAAAGGAATCTATGACACTTCCATTTGCTTGAAATGTTGCAAGAATGTTCCCATTTATATCTATTTTTGATAATTTTGCAGAAGATGGAGAACAAATATCATTCGAAATGTTTAATGGAAGATAAACAGAGTTTGCAATTAAATAGAATTGTTGTTTCTCTTCTAAATTGATAAACATATTGTTTTTTAAAGGTGTTGCCACACCATTATACCAATTTTTGGGAGAGATTACCGCCTGTGCACCTGCAAAACTATGCAAGCATAGAATAAAGATACTTATAAGTAGTGTTTTCATTACTGTAGTTTATATAGATTACTCACAATGATATTGCTGAAGGAAGTGAAACGTTGCTAACATCCGCACCGGTCATATTTGTTATTTTGTGTTCTACATTGTAGAGAGGATTTCCATTTGGAGTAAAATAACAATCTATTTTTAGTTTAATTAGTGTGCTTGTAGAATTACTTGAATTCGCTTTAATAAAAGCATTAGCAACAAAAGGAATCCAATGGCGATAATAAGTCATTGTAATTGGTGTAACCCAAGTGGCTAAAGGATCAGTATTACCCGAGCCATTTTTAACGCAATGCATTAATGTATTCAGCCAAAAATTGGCATTATATAAATACATTGGGTTATTAGTTGCTCCAAAAGTGGATGGTAAGTAATTAGAATGGGCTGATGATGGTAATATAGTTACTGCATACGCAGAATAGTTTACAAAAAATGTGAGCGGCATTATTCTAGTACGATCATAATTTATGGAAGCAGTTAATATTTCAGGTGACCCAAGTATTCCATTATAAATTGTTGTACCAAATTTTCCTCCACCATTAAAAACACTCCATTGATCTGTTGAGTCGAAATCGTTAACATGAGTAGGGTAATAATCCTCCGTTACTGTTGGTTCTCCAAATGTACCAACTAAGCGGATTCTTGCCTCATTTCCTTCGCCAACTATTTCGGCATCTGCCATCAAAAATTCGATATTCTTGCCTAAGTCAGTTTGGAAAGATTTAAGGGAAGCACGTAGCGTATTAAACCCTTTTGCAATGGCAGTGATATTCATATTGCCCTCAGCATCTGGAGCTACCTCCAGCACTAAGGTGTCATTTTTATCTTCTACCACCGCCGGATTGAGGCGAGCAAAATAGTAGTTGAATGTATTTTCCAGCAAACCATTAGCCTGCTCTAAACTGACTAATGGTGGAAGTTGGGTGGTAGTAGCATTGGGATTGGCAGCTAAAGCAGAACAAAAGCTATAAAAGTTTCCAATTTCTGCTACCAAAGAGTCAGATTCAGCATTTGAAAGTGTACGTGCTTTCGTGGTTGGATTTTCAGGATGAACCGTATTTTTTTGGCAACCAATCATGGAAATGCCAAGACTAAGAGCTAATGTACACATTGCCCCCCCCCGTAATTTGTTTAAATGCGTAATGTTTCATGAGTTTTAAGTTTTTAATTGTGTTAAAGATAAGTAAAAGGTTTTTTATTGCCAAATTTATTTTAAAAATGGATCAAATTTCTTTGTTATCAAATGAAGTCGTTACCGAATGATTAAAAGCTTCACTCTGTTTACAGTTTGATTGGAAAGACAACGTGCTGTATAAATTCCTGTTTCTAAAGGCGGCAAAATAATGGTTGTTTGATTGTCAAAATCTGTTGCTATAAGGGTAGTTTCAAACACTTTTTTTCCCATGGCATCATACAATGTTATGGATTGGGCAACACCAGGTGATGCTGACCAAACAATGTTGATTTTACTATCTACAACCGGATTGGGAAAGAGCAAAAAGTTATTTGCAAAATGGCGGGGAGTTTTGTCGGTAAACCAAAATTCAGATAGGGATTTTCGAGCAATTTGTGCATAGTAGCCGCGCTCATAAGGAACCCATGTTACTCCGGAATAGGAAATAAATTCATAACTGCCTGAAATATTGTCAACCAACGATCCGTTTTCAAGGTCTTTATTTTCATTTTCATAAGCTAAAACGCCTAATCTATATACATCTGCCGCTCGGTTGCAAGTGTCGCAAGTATTGTCTGCCAACATTTTCAACACATCCTGATCGGTAACAAAGAGGCGAATCAAAGCACTGTCGCCAATAGGTTGACTACTTTGCAATACATAGTTTCGTGGAAGAAAATATTGTTGCAATTGTTTTTCAAATACGGTTGTATGTGGATAGTAGGTAGCCTTCAGATTGTTTGGCTGCTGTGAGAGAAAAATAGATGAAATAATTCTATTGTCTGGGGTGAAATTGGTGAGGATCTGCGCTGGAATAGCTTTTTGATCTGTTGTCATAGCTCCTTTAAATATTGGATATTTTAGATCGAAGATGTGTATGTCGTCTATGGCAATCCCATCGAAAGTAGTACCGGCATCTGATCGAAAAACAAAACGAAGTTTGATTGAGGATAAATTTTTGGGGAGTGGAATGGAAGCTACATGCCATCGAGCATTGGTATCTGTCCAATAATTTAAAGCACTATACCAATTAAACCCTTCTCCGGTATTTCCTAATCTTGCCCATTGTTTTCCATCTGAGGAATATTCCATATAGGCTCCATCACACAGCACATTGCCACAATTTTCTATATTGGTAGCCAAGCTGAAACTTAACATCGGATTGGATAAAGACGATAAATCAAAGCAAGGAGAATATAAATAGGAGCGTTCATTGTTGTTGTAGTTTCCGGTCAGATTAGTTGCCCATACTTTGTTCCCACTGGCTGCAGTTTTAATTTTCAGACTGTTGGGGGTGCCATATTGCCAAGAATTATTAGAACCCATAGCAAACCAGTTTCCATTGCTGGTTTCAAAACTTTCTAAATAAGGAAACCGTGAAACAAGCGGCTGATTTCTAAACAACCAAACAAGCAAGCTATCATTAGATCGGTAGGTATCGCCACGAACAGAAAGCCAAGCATCCATGAGATAGGAACCAATATAAAGGGGAACATGTTGGCGAAAGGTGAAATTAATAGTGTCTTTGCTATTCATGTGCCATAAAGTGTCGGAAACGATAGTGCCATTATTAAGCCGATAAAATAAGGCTATGGTATCAACGGGTAAATTGTCTGAGTTATAAATCTGTACAATAATGGCTGTGCTATCTTCATTGCAGTTAAAACTGGAAGGAGAAATTATTTTAATCATCTGCACATCTCGTTTTACACTATACAATCTAAAATTGTCAAGGGTTAGCCCGTTTCCATAATCATTGGCTGCTATCACAGACGTATCGTGTTGGCTAATTCTTACCTGAAAGCCGGCTGAAAAATTTTGACCTGATTTCTTAAAAGCATCTGTTATGGATAAGGAACCTGTATGATAGACCATGCCAGGTACAGAAGTCGTATCAAATTGATACAATTTCAACCATTGCGAAGTATCACTGCCGCGTATATACACATCATTTCCGGTTTCAAATTTGGGACGACCATGCATCTTAAAATCAAAATCTAATCGGGCTTCAACGGCATTTATATTTTCATTTTGCAAGTTGAAAGTTCCGGTAATAATATTGACATTGTCCGGTTCATTCAACAACAAGTCCATGCTTAATGATCGTATGCCTTGAATGGTAATGGCATTGCTGACAAATGAACGTAGCCGTCCGGAATCTGTGCTATGTGTATAATCCCAGTGTTCGTTAGGCGAAAATCCCATGGTAGCTCGTTGCAATTCAATATTTGACAGGTTTTCAAAATCATCTTGAAAGCCCATTTGTAAACTAATAGGCAGATTGGTTAAATTTTTAACCCATTTATCAGCACTGTCATTAGTAGGATTATGATCAACAGCACTCAAGTTTTTGACGGCAGCTTTGAAATAGTGCAAACCGGACATAGAAACATCTTGTCCAGGAATTGAAATAAGAAGGGTATTGTTAGCCGGTATGGATTGATTGAAAATTTGAGATTGCCAAGCACTGCCATCTTTACTATAAATAATTGAGAATTGATTGACGGGAACATCATCTAAGTTGCGAATCAACAGACTCAGTGTGTCCATAGAGCCAAGGGCTGAAGAGGTAAATTGTCTTCCACTATTAGGGCTAATGATAGAGTCTATGGCGAGATCGCCATCAGAAATATTCCCGGCACAATTACCATCAAAAGGTTTTCGCTTTATGCCCTTACTTCTCCAGCCTGAACGACTGTTTATTAATGGTCTTACGGCAGCATAGTAAAGTTGGTCATACCGCAATCCTGAAAACACATAAGAGGTTACACTTACCGTGTCAACAGGTTGAAGGTCATCACCCTTTTTGAGCAATACTTCATATTGACTAATGCCGGTAATAGCATTCCAGTTTATAGCCATGTATCCGGGACATTGTATCGGGCTTAATTGCAAAATCGGTGCAGGATTCAAGACAAAAGGTCCAGCCAAATCCATTTCATTTGAAATATTTCTTTGCACTCGAAACAAGCATTTTCCCGAGCTGATGTTGGGTGTGTACCAAACAAAATGTCGTTGATTGGGAGGAATGTTATTCTGAAGCACAACCCAGCTCAAACCATTATCCGGCGAATAAGACAACGTAAAAGTGTTGGTATTATCTGACGCATCCCAATACACATAGATTGAATCATTACCCGGCACTGTGCAGTTTGTGGTTGGGAAATGTATTTTAAGTCCGGTTGGAATAATATCATAAACCACAACAAATTTTTGTTTAGAAGACAATAGGGTAGTGCCTTTAACTGAAACAGTATAGTTTCCACTTGTAGGGTTATTCACAACTATTTGTTCTACATTATTTAAGCTATCCACTCCTTCTAAAGCTACGGCTGAAACGTTTGCCGGAAGCGGGTTTAGTACAAGTGGATGATGGAGTTGTCCGGAAGGTTCGGTTACAGTTAAATCCAAATTGTTAACCAAATTGGTGGAAGCAAGAATGCTGGAAGGTGTGTCGTTCCAATACAACATGACCTTGAGCTGCGAAGCATTGGGCGGCACAAATATGGAAGTTTGAGCATTGGCTGATTGATTTACGGTGCCATTCCAAAAATGGTTACTGTCCAACATTTGTTTAGACCGAAAAGTATTGATCAATCCAAAGCCATAGGTAAAATCCGGACCAGGATTGCCCATATCAGTTGCGCCATTCATCATCAATGCTTTGAGCAAAGATGCCGGAGGATTGTTGCCAAATTTTTGTTTGTATCGTTGAGATAATAAGGCCAGGTTGCCTGTTACCACCGGAGCGGACATGCTGGTGCCATTGCTTTTGCCATAGTTATCATAAACATCTCCAGAATAAATTTGATAGCCATAAGCCATAATTTCAGGTTTCAGTCGCCCATCTTTGACCGGACCTCGAGATGTTTTTGGCCAAAGACTGTTATCCTTTTCCATGCCACCAACGACTAAAATATTTTTTGAGGGTTGATAACCGCCTTCTACCGTATGAAACCCTTGTGGAAAAGTACCGCACTGCATCAGTCCATCATTTCCGGCAGCAAACACATTTAGCACTTCAGGGAAATTAAGGGCATACTGATCTAACATTTGAGCATAGGGATCATAAGTGCCTGAAAAGCTACAATCGCCTATTACGGATGCATAAGAATTATTGGTCAAGGTCATGTTGTAATCCTGATACATTGACGCTGTATTTGCCCAAGCCAAATCATACAAATGCGCTAAAACCCTTGCTGATGGAGCCATTCCCTGCGTGCGTGGATCCAAGATTCCCTTTCCCGCAACCGTTAAGGTCGTGTGTACTCCGTGCATGGCCGGTTCTGCCGGATTAAAATTGAGAAGCCTATCACGTACATCAATATGATATATGCCCGATGTGTTATCGCCCATGCCAATCGTGATACCACGCCCATCTAAACTATCTGAAGCAAATATTAAATTGGCACCGGTAGAAGAACGTGCATCAAAATTTAAAGTTTGTGGTTTGGCAGGCAAACCCACATATCGAACAATGGCATCGTGAGTTAAATCCTTCAATTGATTTAAGCGAACTGAAACTTCATATAGTCCTTGCTGATGAAAGGTAGTGTCTATAAGCGTTCCACCGAATTTTGATATTGATTTTTCAAAAACATTGAGAGAAATGAAGGGGGCAATTTGAACTAAAACTACGTGTTTCATTTCCGGTGATGATTTTATCAAATCAGATATGCGATAGTCTAATTTCCAATTGTCTTCTACAATAGACAAATGCTGAATGTGTTGCTGGGTAAGATTTATAGCTTGTGGATGATTAATATATGCCGTAAAAGAAAGCGGAGGCAAAAAATCCATGAGTCGTATTCCGGCGTTTTGCAAATACAAAACTTCAGCAGCATTTGGTAACTGTTGAAAGGTGAACAATAGTTGAAAAGCTTGAGTGGTTTTATAATTAGTTGAAACGCTATCCCACCATGTTTGCGAATTGTTTATATTGACTGCTTGGTAGCCATTTATTTTTATTGGCTTTTCATCAACAATTTGTTGACCCCAAATAAGGCTATGAATGAGGAATAAGCAAAAAGCAAGTAAGATGAAATGGCGCATGAATATGAAGACACTTAAAGATTAAGGTAAGTAAAAGTTGGCAATTGACCTTTTCGAGGAATAAAATAGATTTTGCAAATTTGGTTTAATGCTGCATTTTTAGAACAAGATTGAACAGAATTAATTATAATAAAGCATTTATTATAAGAATATGTATTTTTGTTACTATTATTTTTTTAAACCCCAAAAGCAAACCTTAGAAGTGTAAATTGAACAAGCCTTTCAAAGAACCAAAAGAAAATTTTCCCACTTAATGAAGTTTATTAATGAACGAAATAGGGTTGTAAGTTACATTGTGATTTCTATGTCATAAATTTTTGATAAATGAATAATCCTGTCAATGTTAAAAGGGGTAAAAACACCCAATTTTATTTAACTTCAGATTAATTTCTTTGCAAAAAAAAATACTTTTGCGTTAAAGTATAACTTAGATATTAATTAAGCTAAAAGTTGTTTTAGACAGGATTAATGTATGTGTAATAATCATTTGCAAGTAAATACTTAAAAATAAAATCCACTAAACTACCTAAAATTAAACATTTATGAAGAAAATTTTTACCGTTTCATTGCTTTTTTTGTCCCTATTTTCTTTTGGGCAAACAGCAGAACAAAGAGAAGTGATACAATCATTTCAAGATAAGAACTTGAATCAACAATCATATGCTGAATTAAGGAATATTGTACTTGAAAAGGAAATTAGAATACAAAATTATTTAAGCAATAATCCCGATAAAGAGAAATCATTTACAAAAGATGGGAGACCCTATTTACTCTATGATGTTTCGAAAGAAGGAAAACCCATTTATATTACAACAAAAGATGTTGGCCAATCTACTAATTCAAAATCAACTTCTTTATACGCTACCGGTAGTATTGGAGTTAATATAACAGGTACAAATATGATAGCCGGTGTTTGGGATGGAGGTCAAGTAAATGCAAATCATCAATCGTTAACAGGGCAGGCTGTGATGCAAACCGGTCAAGCCCTTAGTTCAAATGGCGGCAATAACCACCAACAAGCGGTTACAGGCATTATGGTAGGGAAAGACATTAATAACGCAAGGGGAATAGCTTATGGAGCAAAGAGCAAAAACTATGATTGGGATAATGACTTGACAGAAATGAATGCGTTTGCAGATAGTGGATATTTAATCTCAAACCATTCTTATGGATACTCTAATGACACTTCTATTGCCCTTTGGAACTTTGGGGCTTATGATGGACAAAGTAAAGCATGGGATATATTGCTAAAAACAAAGCCTTTTTATTTGCCTTTTGTAGCAGGTGGCAATGAACAACAATCAAGTGGAAATCCCATTCCCGGAGGATACGATATTATTACAGGAAGTTCAGCCAGTAAAAATGTAGTTACTGTTGGTGCAATCAATAATGACAATACAATGTCAAGTTATAGCAATTGGGGACCAACAGATGATGGAAGAATTAAACCCGATATTGTAACCTTAGGCACATCAATAGATGTTCCGCTTTATGCGAATGATACAGGATATACGGGAAATGTTTCAGCTTCTTCTGGCACATCTTATGCATCTCCCGCCGCTGCGGCCGGAGCCTTGCTTTTACAACAATATTACTTTTCATTGAACAATTCATACATGAAGGCTTCTATGCTAAAAGCACTTTTACTGCATAGTGCCGATGACGATACTTCTAATAATGGACCGGATGCAAAATTTGGATGGGGTATTTTAAATATTGAAAAAGCTGCAAATATTATTAAGCAAAACAGTTTGACAAATGGAACGGCTAAGATGCTTATGATTCCAACTAATCCCAATAACAATGATTCAGATCAAATTGTGAATAATTATGTGTTTGATCAAAATGGTGTTAGAGCATCTTTAGGTTGGATAGATGATGAAGGAACAGAACAAACTATTGCAGATGGAGTTAATAACAATACCAGTAGATTGGTGTATAAATTTTCAATGAAATTAGAACAAGTTTTGCCGGCTTTAGCCGCCTTTCCATATAACAATTTGTCCGTAACAAATCCATCTGTTTCCGCAGCCGCCGGAACCAATTGGTTTCAAAGTGGTAACAATTATTTGCAAGCTAATCTATCGAATACAACTAATAATGCAACGGGCAAAATCTCAATAAGAAAAAGCTCAACTTCGCCGAGCACAATAAGAGAATTAGCACTTATAGTTACAGGATTAAAAACTAATACACCCCTATCTATAAACCTAACCAATTTTGTTGCCTCTTGTTTGGATTTCAATTCTGTAAAAATTAACTGGGAAACTGCTTCTGAAAATAATTGCGACAGATTCGAAATTGAAAAAAGTGATGACGGAGCTATCTATTACAAAATAGAAACAGTAAATTCTAAACATAATTCAATTGCCAATCAACAATATCATTTTGTAGATAAAAATGCAGTCAATAAAAATATTTATTATAGACTTAAAATTGTCTATGCAAATGGACTAACTGAGTATTCAAAAAGTATTTCTTCAAATTGCAATACTGGACAAATACAGCAAAAATATATTGTGTTTTATGATAAGGTTAATAAAAAAATTAGATTGATTTCAAATAATGACAAGTTGATTAATGAATATCAAATTTATACTATTGATGGGAAATTATTAAGCTCAGGATCGGCACATTCAAATGAAATTGACTTTAGTTTTCAACCGCAAAATACATACATTATTAAATACGAAGTTGATAATCAGATTTATAGTATGAAGTTCTTAAATTAGTTACTAATTTTAAAGGTAATATCAAGTATGGTAATTTTCTTGTAGAAAAATATCTTAATGTATTGTTATTTGTTGAATAGCAAAATTAGAAAGAAATACAATATTTGGGAGGCACATGATTGGTATAAAGTAGTTTTATGTCTAACCTTTATGGTTAATATTCATAAATAAGGTAATTGTAGGACATCTTTATACCTAATGTGTCTTGAAGTTATATAAAATATAGAAATATTTAACTAAAACAGGATGATGAACAAATGGGAATCATCTAAAGGTCGCAATTGCATAAAAATATTCTGACCTCATCCATCCCATGTAATTTCAAAATTTAAAGAATGTTATCTTTTTAGGGATTGATTACTGGTGAATTATTCTTGCCAAAGAAAGGGGAAAAGAATAACGCCTAACAGAATTATCAAAAAATCTAAGGTTAAAAGTACGGTTGCAAGAGTCCACCATCCCGGCTGATAAACCGGAGCAATTGCTTTTAGGGCAAGATTGCTCAAAATCATCAATACGGGAGTTACTAACGGAAAACCTAAAACAGCCATCAACGCACTATTTTGATTTGCTCGTGCTGCAATAGCTGACAGAAAGGTAAATACAGCAGACAAACTGATGCTTCCCACTCCCGTAATAGCCACAAACAATCCTACTTGAGAAACTGGCATTCCCAATAGTAAAGAAAAAAGAACCAAACTAATGAGGCTCATTACCAGCAACAGAACGATGCTGTAAACCATTTTAGCAAGAAGAAAAGTAGTAGGCTTCACCAGCGTAAAATAGTATCGAAACCGATCGGGATGCTCTTGCAAAAAGCTTTTGGCTACAGAATTGATAGCCACAAATAATTGCGTGATCCAAAACAAGGCATTCCAAATTTTAGCTTCCGGTTGCCCACTCATCATATACACTGCAAAAACGGTAGCACCCACATACAAAAGCACGCCATAAAGCGTATGTTTTTGCCGCCATTCTATCAGAATATCTTTCTTTATCAACGAAATAAAAGGAGACTGAGACATGAAGCTACAAATGTATTATTATCGAGCAAACATTTTGCTGATGCTGCTTTTCATGTAATAAAACATGTGTTTTTGAAAAAAAATTTTGAGTGGAAGTTTGGTAAATTGGTTCAGCTATCTATCTTTGCACTCCCAAATAACGGGAAGCAGTTCTTTACACACCAAAAATGCGGAAGTAGCTCAGTTGGTAGAGCATCACCTTGCCAAGGTGAGGGTCGCGGGTTCGAGTCTCGTCTTCCGCTCATAAAATTCCATCCAACCAGATGGAATTTTTTGTTTGTTTTTTACCAATGCTTAAATTCATTTTAAGCAATGCCCTGGTGGTGAAATTGGTAGACACGCAGGACTTAAAATCCTGTTTGCAGCAATGCGAGTGCGGGTTCAAGTCCCGCCTGGGGCACTAACGGGAGCTATTCCCGAATTTTCTAAAGGTTGCTGGATTTCCAGTAACCTTTTTTCTTTTAAAATCAATAACTTATCTGCAAACAATGGTAGTATGGACGGTGTTCGATAAATACCATCCGAGTAACTTATACCTGAATTGAACACTATCCTTATAAATGCTTGTTTCTGGTGAAGATTCGCACTTTCAAAAAGCATAGATAAATCAGTAAGTAGTCATATTTTTTCCTGAAATTTTGCCCATATTCTGGCTAATGGAGCGTTTAGCTTTTCTATGATTTCTTCCGCATTTACCCGCTCTGTTTCTAACTGTGTTAGCCATTTTTTATACGCCTGTCTGTCCATGTCTCCAGCTATATATTTTTCTTCAAGGCTTTCTTTTTTTGCCTTTACAATTTTCAACTCCCTGTTGGCTGCTTTTATTTGTAGGGTTGTGTCTTTAAGTCGTTTTTTGATGCTGTCTGTTACTTATAAACTGCACCCATCCCGACAACTGGCAGCTATGGGCTTACGCCCCCGAGGGCGGGATGAAGGTAGCACTCAATGAAAAAGATTTTACCCGCCTGCCCATCACAAGTGAAAGTGGCATCAATGAGGGTGATAAATTAATTTACATTGCAGACAATGGCAGTAGAATTAACGCCATTTACTTAGCCACAATAGACGAAACACAGTGCCTCTTGTGGGTATATACTACAAGTTCTGGACTCAAACTAAAGGCAAATCGCACAAAAATAAGAAAAGAGCCGTGGTGGTTGTGATCCTACTTTTTCCGTGCATACCTATACCCAAGCAGCATAGCGGTGGTTATCAGTAGTAGTACGCCACAAGTAGTGGTAATCATTAAAAGCATGGCAGTGTGTGTTTGTTTTTTTTTAGAATAAATCGGCGTGGGTGCCTGTACGCACAAGGGTTATCATCTTTTTATCTTCATTGGTAAACCATACTATAAGCCAGTCGGACTTTATGTGGGCTTCCCAATGATGTACATAGTTGCCTATCAGTTTGTGCGGCTTGTAAAATATGGGTAATGTGCCAGTACTGCTTAGTTTTTCCATTGCAGATTGTAGCAATGCCATGTCGTTATTTCTTTTTTGGCATCGCTTCATATCTTTTTTGAAACTACCAAGTGCTTTTAGTATGTACATAGCCTGCTATTCCAGTACTTTTTTAAAAAAAGCACCTATATCTTTTATCACTTCACCCTTCCCTGCTTTGGCATCGCGCAGGGCTTTACGAGTTTTTTCGTTGGGGTGGTGTAGTATGTGTACAGGCTTTTTGCTTTGTAGCATTTTTACCAGCTCTTTGCCTTCTTTGGTACGGTCATCAATAGTTAGGTAGGTCATTGTGTGTTTTTTTGTATAGTGTAAAGATACTGTTTTTTTTCCCCATTTACACTCGCTTCGCGAGTGGCTCGTTCGGTTTTTTCATGGGCAATCTAAAAAGTGGCTCGGCATGTAAAAAAAAACGCGAAGCATGGAGCTTCGCGTTTTCGCTACTTTTTGAGTTGCTGCCCTATCCTTTAAGTTGCACTGCTGCAGAGCATATACGTTCGGGCAAGGCAATATTAGTGCTTTTTTTATTTTGTATTTTTTTTTCATGCATAGCTGTGGTAGTTTTTTTCGTCGCTAAGTAAGTTTTACAACGCGGCGCACGTAGCGCCTGCCGCACCTGCAGGGCTTTTGGCTTTCGCACCGGCACCGGGCTATTTCCTGCTTTATCTCCTTTGTAGCCTGCATGATCTCTTCCCGCTCTGGTAACTTTTTTAGCTTATACTCAAAGCTGCCGCCACTATAGCCGAGTATCAGCACATCGGTGTATCCAAACATGCGTATAGGTGTATCTTCAAGGCTGTGAAAAACAAGGATAATATCAATACCCAAATGGCGGCAGTCGATTAGCAATCGCTTCAGCTCATCGCTTGTATCGTTGCTTTCATAGTGCGCTGCATCGTCTATTACTATCACACCATTGCGGTAATGCAGGTAGCATTTTTTCAGAAAATCTTTATACACAATGCGCCCACCATCAATAATGGCTTTGCCGCCTACGTATTGCTCCAATGGCACAACAGGGTAGTCCTTAAATGCGGGATCATACAGCTTCGCACCAAACTTATACACCAGTATGTTTTTATCTAAAGCCTCGGCAATCTGCCTTACGGTGGCTTTTGCCATGCCGTTTTGCTGCCGTTACCATAAATACTTGTCTTTCGTTCAGTGCCATTAAAGTGGTTAGTGGTTATTCCGGGTACAGTTTTGCTATTTCGTCATCGGTGAGGCTAAAGACTTCTTTTACGATAGTAGCATCGTTTAGTTCTACTATTTTGTCGATATCAGCCATGGCTGCTTTTTCGGTATTGTCAATCCGGCTGACCGACAAAAGTGGTTTGAAATGTGCCGACAACATAAAATAGACATCTTTGAAAAATGCCTCTTCCCACCCCCTCAATCTATCGCATACAGTACTCTTGGCTGGCGATTTGTCAATGCCGAAGTAATTCAATTTACCTTCCAAACCCCGCAGCCCATCACATACTTCGCCCATAGAATCGCAACGGCTTAGTATCCCAAACAGCATAGTTACAAGCGGTGTTCATGAATCAAATGTCTTGTAATAGCGGTCTGCATGGTGCAGGTGGACAAGTCTCTCAAACTTCGTTTTGGGTATGAAATCTACGATTTGTTTGAAAATTGGCTGACCGACTAATTTCTTATCTGTATTTTTGATACTCATATTTTTAGTTTGTCGCGAAACCTAAATATGAAAAAAGGAGTTAACCGAAACAGTTAACTCCATAATTTTTGAAATTATTTTAGTCGGTTAGTAGTGATCTTTTATGTCCTTTTCATCTTCCATGTCTTCGCGTATTTCTTCGAGCTTTGCCAGCAGTGATTTCCGGGCTTTGGCAGGCATGGAGCGCAGCAATTGCAAGATGTCTTTTTCTTCGTTGTTGAGTATGGCTATCATGGCTACGCTGTGTTCTGCAAATTTACAACTATTGAATCCAAACATCCCCGCGCTATACAGGGATGTCAGTTTGCTATTTGCCGATTTTGGCTTTTACTATCCGCCCGCCTTTGGCGAACCGGTAGCCTTTCTTTAGTGTGCCGTTGGCTTTAAGCCCTTCGCTTTTGTTGACATATTGGTTGGTGTTTTTCCTGAAACGTAGAAAAGATATAAAGGGTGGGTTAATTATTCACCGTTTTGTACTTTAATTCTGAAATTACTTCACCGGTTGTTCATTGGCAAATATTTACCAGTTTTAATTCGACTTATGCAAGAAACCTTGTCAAACAAGGAAACCTTACTGCTTTATCTTTCAAGCCAGTGAGCAGTGCTGAAACTTTACAACACTAGCATACTTTGCCAAAAGACATTTTAAGTAATTTAGGTATAAAAAAGTGCGCAAAAATCTTTAGACATTGCGCACTGAAAAGAAAAAAAATAGCTTAATTCCAAACGTATTGTTTCTTATTCATTAAAAGTGCCTCCCCGACAATGGTTTGATCACCTGAAGCCACATCATATACAGCACACTCATACAGTACTCGATTTTTTTCGGGGTAAATTTCTTTCACTTTAACTACTGCTTCGTATTCAACTCCAGTAAACATGGGTTTTAGCCATTTCATGGTTTGACTAAGATAAACATGACCATCTACGTACCATAATGCACCAAAAATTTTAGTGAACACACTAGCACCTAAAAAACCATGAATGATGTTTCGCCCAAACATGCTTTCTTTTCCTGCCTGCGGATCAATGTGAAGCGGATTGGTATCTCCACTAACACGGGCAAAAGTGTCAACGTCTTCTTGAGTGTAACTGAATTTGTGACGAAATTCGTCGCCGATTTTAAGCATGATCTTATTATTATGTTTTGAAGGCAAAATAGTTGTTTTTTCTGCTAAAACAAGTTGCTTTTATGACCCAAAAGTTAATGGTAATTAAAAGTGGAAAAAAAATTTACAATTATTGTAAAGCAAAATACATACCTTTGCGCCGCGAAAGGGAAAAGTAAGTAGTAGAATAGAAGAAAATAAAGCTACTGAATGTAGAAGCAGTGGCGAACCTACGAAAGATTTTTTTATCGCACAAAATTTAAGTCAAAAATTTACAACATAAAACAAATAGCAATGGGAAACCAGGACAGTAACTTCGTGAACACATTGGTAGATGCGCAAAAGCAAGCAGTAGAAACCATGGTAGAAAACACTAAGAAATTTACAAACGGCAACGCCATCGTAAACGAGACAGTGCAAAAAAGCAGCGAGTGGTATAAAAACTGGTTGGAAAATCAGAAAAGTATCTTTACTAAAGCAACTGAAAACACAACAAACATGGGCGGTAACATGCACAACAACATGAACCAAATGAACGAGTTTTTCCAAAATTGGTATAACAACCAAACCAATTGGGCAAAGCAAGTTTGGGAAATGAATGTTGGTTATTTCAAGAATGCAGCTAATGCAACAACAGGTGCTACAAACAATCCTATGGAAATGTGGCAAAACATGCAACAAAACTGGACTAATTGGATGAGCGGCATGAACAACACAAATCAGTGGATGAACACTATGCAACAGTTCAACAACTTGTTCAATATGGATGCATACAAAAACACTACTGAAAATTGGACAAGCATCTTCAATCAATATCAAGATATCCTGAAAACCAACTGGACTAAAATGCAAGAAAATATGCAAAATGGTACAGCGCAGGATACTTACAAAAACATGATGAATGCTACTGAAAGCTTCACTAAGTTCTACGAAATGTGGGCTCCATTGTGGAAAAGTATTCAGGAAAAGACATTCAACATGGATTTGTACAAGCAAATGATGAACCCAGTTGCTTACAAAGATTTGATGGATAAGTATCTTGGATTTATGCCTGAAAATAGCCGCACATACATGCAGCAAATGGCTACCATGATGCAAGATGGCATGAAGCAAGCAAACAACATGGCTGCACAAAACTATCAGCAAATGCGTGCAATGATGGGAAATGCTATGCCACAAATGAATGCTTCAAACATCTTTGGTAATATGCTGAGTGGCTACAACCAAATGTATAGTCAAATGAGTGAAGCAACTGCACCTTTCACTCGCATGATGACTCCAAACCAACATACTAAAACTATGATGGAATGGCAAGACTTAGCTAATCGCATGGCTGTTTACAACATTAAAAATGCAGAGTTGCAATACATGATGTACACACAAGGCTCCAAAGTAATGGATGTTCTTGCTGAAAATATCATGAATAAAATGCAAAGTGGCGAGGAAATCAACAGCATCATGGCTCTTTTCCAAGAGTGGATGAACTTGAGCGATAAGACTTTCGTTTCTTTATTTGAAGGAGATGAATACAGTCATTTAATGGCCGAAGTGAGTGCTATGCAACTGAAAATTAAGAAAGATGTAGAAATGCAACTGGAAAAGTTTATGGTTGGTGTTCCGGTAGCTACTCGTAGCGAAATGGATGAGCTTTATAAAACCATCTATGACTTGAAAAAACAAGTTCGTCAGATGGAAAAAATGATGGAAATGGATAATGAAGTTGAAACAGTAGATGCTTCTGAAGAGCCTAAAGCTTCTGCCCGTCGTACTTCTACTAAAAAATAATGGATAGTAAGTCTTTCCGTTAAAAAAAAGAAAATCCTGCATTAATGCAGGATTTTCTTTTTGGTTCTATGGGAAACTTGGGTGTATTTGTTACGTTTTGTTGCATTTTAGGATTTGCTTAAACCCATTTTGAAGCCTTTCTTTCGTCACATTTTATATTCTCTTTCAATTTGGGTAATTTCGCGTGTCTTTTAATTGTCAAAAAGTAAAAACTAAATAGCAATGGCATTTGATCTTGACCTGATTCAAAAGGTCTATCAGGAAAAAACGAAAAAAGTAGATGCGGCACGTAATTTTATTGGACGACCGCTCACTCAAGCAGAAAAAATTCTTTATTCACATACCTATGAGGCAGCTACGCATCCCTTTGAGCGTGGGCGAGATTATGTGAATTTTGCACCGGATCGTGTAGCCATGCAAGATGCAACAGCACAAATGGCACTACTCCAGTTTATGACTTGTGGACGAAACCGTGTTGCCGTACCTTCTTCTGTTCACTGCGATCATTTGATTCAAGCTAAAGTAGGTGCTGAAAAAGATTTGGCAACTGCCAATGAAGTAAATAAAGAAGTGTATGATTTTTTAGCTTCTATTTCTAATAAGTATGGAATAGGTTTCTGGAAACCGGGAGCAGGAATTATACATCAAGTTGTACTGGAAAACTACGCATTTCCGGGAGGCATGATGATTGGTACAGATAGCCATACTCCCAATGCAGGCGGTTTAGGTATGATTGCTATTGGTGTGGGTGGTGCAGATGCTGTGGACGTGATGGCTGGGCTTCCTTGGGAACTGAAAATGCCTAAGCTAATAGGAGTCAAGCTGATTGGTCGAATGAATGGTTGGACTTCACCCAAAGATATCATTCTGAAAGTAGCTGGTATCTTAACCGTAAAAGGTGGTACCGGTGCCATTGTAGAATATTTTGGTACGGGAGCCGAAAGTCTGAGCTGTACCGGAAAGGCAACCATTTGTAATATGGGTGCTGAAATCGGTGCTACTTGCTCTATTTTTCCTTATGATGAAAAAATGAGCCATTATTTGAAAGCTACAAGTCGTACAGAAATTGCACAATTAGCCGATCAAATAAAAGACTACCTACGCTCAGACAAAGAAGTGTATGATGCACCGGAAAAATATTACGATCAGGTCATTGAAATCAACTTGGATGCATTGGAGCCTCATTTGAATGGACCATTCACGCCGGATTTGGCAACACCTATTTCCAAAATGGCTGAAGCCGTTGTACAGCATGGTTGGCCGGATGAGGTTGAAGTGTCCTTGATTGGTTCTTGTACCAACTCTTCTTATGAAGACCTGTCGCGTTCGCAAGCAATTGCTAAAGATGCACTGGCAAAGGGTTTGAAAGCAAAAAGCGAATTCACCATTACGCCAGGTTCTGAAATGGTTCGGTTCACAATTGATCGAGATGGTATGTTAGATACCTTCACCAAATTGGGTGGAATGGTGTTGGCAAATGCCTGTGGACCTTGCATCGGACAATGGGCGCGCCATATTGACGACCCGAATCGTAAGAACACCATCGTTACTTCTTTTAACCGAAATTTTGCTAAAAGAAACGATGGGTTTGCCTCCACTCATGCTTTTGTCGCTTCTCCCGAATTGGTAACAGCCTTAGCTATTGCCGGCCGCCTGTCCTTCAACCCTATGAAAGACAAACTTATTAACGACAAAGGTGAAGAAGTCATGCTGGCCGAACCTCAAGGCTTTGAACTGCCACCAATGGGTTTTGATGTAGATGATGCAGGATACACCGCACCCGCAGAGGATGGATCTAAGGTTGATGTAGCCGTTAGTTCAACAAGCGACCGATTGCAGCTTCTGGCACCGTTTTCAGCTTGGGAAGGTACCGATTTGAAGGGGCTAAAATTGTTAATTAAAGCCTTCGGAAAATGTACTACCGATCATATATCTATGGCCGGACCTTGGTTGAAATATAGAGGCCACCTTGATAATATTTCAAACAACATGTTGATAGGAGCTATCAATGCTTTCAACATGGAAACAAACAAAGTGAAAAATCAAATCAATGGGACTTATGGTGAAGTGCCGGCTGTGCAACGCGAATACAAAAATCAAGGTTTCGGAAGCGTTGTGGTAGGCGATGAAAACTATGGTGAAGGGAGTTCTCGTGAACATGCAGCTATGGAACCCCGCCATTTGGGTGTGCGTGCCATTGTGGTGAAAAGTTTTGCTCGTATTCATGAAACCAATCTGAAAAAACAAGGTATGCTGGCACTTACTTTCGACAATAAAAATGATTACGAAAAAGTGCAAGAAGACGATACCTTAGACATTATCGGACTTACTTCTTTTGCTCCCGGTCAATCATTATCTATGGTCTTGCATCATAAAGATGGCAGTAGCGATACTATTACGCTAAATCATACTTATAATAGCCAACAAATTGAATGGTTCAAAGAAGGGGGTGCCTTAAATGGTATTCGAAAAGAGTTTGAAAAGAAAAAGTAAACAAAATTCAAGACTGATATTTTTAAAGAGGCTGTTTCATGTAATTGAAACAGCCTCTTTGTTGTTTTTAATTGTAGCCCAATAAATACTTTTTTTAAACTTCATAAAGTAACCTACTGCTAACCTCTAATTACAACCCACTCATAACCCACTAAAAAATCCCAACTATGCCATAAAGATTTATTTAGCCGGAGGCACAACAATCCGAAACTTTCAATAAAAAAAGTGCCTGAGAATGCTTTACTTTGAAAAATATCTAAACTTTTTTCAAATATGGCACTATTCAGGCGTTCCAAAAATACAAATAAACCTTTGCTTGT
>JAFDXP010000019.1 GCA_018267875.1 Bacteroidota bacterium
CAAATCTATTTATAAACTCAACATCAACAGCCAATGGAAACTATCTGAAATCACAACCAAAAATGCAGACCTGTTCAAAAAACTAAAAATAGACTACCTAATTTAGCGGAGTTAGGGTTTAAACACGAAATCTTCTAAACAAGATTCGTTGATTATCACGTTTATTTAACTAATTATTGAACCTGCCGACCATCAAAATTCTAAATGTCTTCAGAATGCAGATGCAGCTTTGCTTTTAAATAAAAAGAAAATGAAAAAAACATCTTTGCTGTTAGTTGCAGCACTCAGTATGGCAAGCCTCGTTGGCGCACAAAAGTTAAGCGAAAGTAAAGTTCCGGCAAGCGTGAAAAGTGCTTTCCATCAACATTTCCCAAAGGCTAAAGAGGTAAAATGGGAAAATGAAAAAGGAAATTATGAAGCCAACTTTGAGCTGGCAAGCACCAAACAATCTGCCTTGTTTAAACCTTCAGGTGAGATGTTTGAATCTGAAGTTTCAATCTCTACTGATGAACTTCCAAAGTCTGTATTAGCCTATGTGTACAAACATCACCACGGACAAAAAATAAAAGAGTCTGCAAAAATTACTAATGCGGCAGGTGAAATAACCTACGAAGCTGAGGTAAATGGAAAGGATCTCATTTTTGATGCTAATGGGAATTTTTTAAAAGAGGTAAACGACTAATCTTATGTTTAAGCTACCATCAAATTTTGCCTTTCTTATTTTTATCCTTCCATTTGTTTGTCAAGCACAGAATAAAGTTGTCTTTAAGGTTACATCAAACAAAGGACAGGCTCTTGATGCTGTTGACGTAATTGCAAATTATGTAGCAGTTGGAAAGACAAATGGATTGGGCTTTGCTGTTGTACCCAACACTATTGTCGGTCAGCGATTGCATTTTTCATCAATTGGTTATGAAGCATTAGATACGCTGTTTCATACTGTGCCGGTAGATACGGTAATAATTGCACTGAAAGAGCAAGATAAGTCAATGGAAGAAGTGGTGGTAGTTTCTTCAACTCGCAGCAATCAACGAATAGAGAACTCGCCAATTAAAGTAGAGGTGCTTGGAAGAGAAGATATGAATGAAGAAAATTCAATCAAACCGGCAGGGATTGCCAGTATCCTTGGCGATGTAAGTGGCGTGCAAATTCAACAAAGTAGTGCTGTAACCGGAAATGCCAATGTGCGAATTCAAGGCTTAGATGGTCGCTATACACAAATTCTAAAAGACGGAATGCCGCTCTACGATGGGTTTAGTGGTGGTTTTGGTATTCTAAGCATTCCACCTCTTGATTTAAAACAAGTTGAATTAATTAAAGGATCTGCTTCAACTTTGTATGGCGGTGGAGCTATTGGCGGTTTAGTAAATATCATTTCCAGAAAACCAACTTTGGAACAGGATGCTGTTGTAACGCTAAATCAAACAACACTCAGGGAAACAAACGCCAACACATTTATTGCTAAGCGATTTAAGAAATTTGGCTACACATTTTTTGGAGGCTATACTTATCAAAAGGCGGTGGATGTTAATGCGGATGGTTTTTCTGATGTACCTAATCTGAACAGTGTCGTTGTGCATCCTCGTTTGTTTTTTTATCCTGATGAACGAACTATCATAACCACAGGATATACGGGAACCTTTGAAAGCCGCTCCGGTGGAGATATGCAGGTGCTTTCAGGAAAAACAGATGCCAATCATCAATATTTTGAAACAAACAAAATTGACCGTAGCAGCTTTGAGTTATCAGCCGAGCGATTTTTAAATAATAATCGTAAAATCGAATTTAAAAACAGTTTAAGTCAGTTTAATAGAACCATTCAAAACCCAACCATAGATTTTACTGGTACACAGCTCAATTATTATTCAGAGCTTAGTATGTTGATGCCTTATGGTAAAAACAGTTTGGTAGCCGGCATCAATGCAACAGGAGATCGCTTCAAAAAAGTGACACAAAATATTCCGCTCCATAATTTTGAAAACAATACTATAGGAGCTTTTGCGCAAAACACTTGGAACGTAAAAGATCATGTAACGATTGAATTAGGAATTCGAAATGACTATCATTTTACTTATGGCGATTTCTTTTTGCCTCGAATTGCCGTCTTTTATAAAATAGATAAACATTGGGCAAGCCGTGCCGGTATTGGGTTTGGTTATAAAACACCTAATGCACTAAATCCGCAAACAACGGACATAGCCATTCAACACATACTCCCTTTACCTTCTTCTATCCAAGCTGAAAAATCAATAGGCTATAATGCTGAAGTAAATTATAGAACAACTTGGGGGGGTGATAATAGTTTATTCATCAATCAGGCATTTTTTCTAACCCAACTAAACAATCCTATTGTTGCCACTATTGCGTCAAATGGAGATGTTACTTTTGGAAATGAAAGCAAACCTATTGTCAGCAAAGGGTTTGACACTTATGTGAAAAGTGTATGGCATCATTGGGAACTATATGCCGGATATACTTACACCATTGCTGAACGAAAATATTTAGCAGACAATCAGTTTCTTCCTCTTACCCCTCGCAACCGATTTGCTTTTACGGTAGTTAGAGATTTTGAAAAATATGGAATTCGTTTTGGACTTGAAGGGTCTTATAACGGAAGTCAATATAGGGTTGACTACACCCATACACCAGGATATTTTTTCATGGCTGCTATGATAGAAAAGAAGCTGGGCAAGCATTTCAGTATGGTTTTGAATGGTGAAAATTTATTGGATTTTCGCCAAAGCCGTGTTGAGGCTCTTTATTCCGGAACACAAGCAAACCCAAGTTTTGTACCACTCTGGGCACCTATTGATGGAAGGGTTATAAACTTATCGCTTAAATGGAAGTTATAACTGCTTTGATGGTAAGATGCTAATTGTCATTGTTCTCTTTTCAATGAAAAGCTAATTTTGAACTATTATAGGCATTCAATAAACCAGCAATGAATAAACCGCTCTTTGAGTTTTTTACTAACGATCACCGTCGCATAGAAGGTTGGTTAGATAAAGCAACAAAACATTCAGAGAAAGTTGATGAAAAAAGCTATCATCAATTTCGAACAGGATTGCTTAAGCACATCAAAATGGAGGAAAAAATTTTATTTCCAGCTGCTCAACGTGCTAATGGTGATGTACCGATTCCTTTAGCAGCACAACTAAGAACAGAGCATGGCGCTATAACGGCTTTGATGGTATTGCCACCTACTGAATCAGTCATTAAAGTGCTACGCTTTATTTTGGAAAAGCACGATTGGTTAGAAGAAAGGCCTGGCGGCATGTATGATATCTGTGAGCGTTTAACTCAGCAGGATACAACAGATGTTTTACAACTGCTCAATCAAGCAACCGAAGTCCCGGTACATCCTTACAACGCTGCTGATTATGCACTTGATTCGGCAAAAAGAGCACTGATTAGAGCCGGTTTTGATTTCGATGAAATAGTAATGACAACCTGAAACCCATATTGATAAAGCATTTTCATTTTTTAATAAAATACCATGAGCAATAGAATAAACGTTTCAAGAGTCTCTCCCAAAGCCTATGAAGCTATGATTGGGTTAGAAAATTATCTTGCTGCCAGCGGGCTGGATAAAAAACTGTATGAATTAATTAAAACACGTGCATCACAGATCAATGGATGTGCCTTTTGCATAAACATGCACACACGTGATGCAATGGAAATAGGTGAATCAGCACAACGTCTTTTTTTGTTAGACGCTTGGCGCGAAACAAATCTTTATACACCTAAAGAGCGTGCTGTCTTGGCTTTGACTGAAGAAATGACACTCATTGCCGGCAAGCATGTGTCGGATGAAGTGTATAATGAGGCTGCGGCACATCTCACTGATGAAGAAATGGCTGCTGTGATCATGGCTGTTGTGGCAATTAATGGTTGGAATCGTATTGCCATTACAACACATACACCCATTTGATTTTTTCTTAGTGTTCTATGTGTGGATAGACAATCATTGGAAATAGACTATGGCTTCCGTTTCAGAACGACAAATAATTCGGTGCCAGCTCGCGGTGATATACTGTTAAAAGCCGGTGCCATAATTTGAATGTCAAAATATGGAGTAAAGAGAGTAATATATTCTTCCATGCTTCCGCCAAAGGGTGGTCCAACTTTGTCAAAAGTGATATTAAATAACAACCCCATAAGCTTACCATTTGGTTGAAGTAAACTGTGCATTTTTTGAACATAAGATAGTCTTTGAGTGGGTACTAAGGCACAAAAAAATGTTTGTTCAACAATTATATTGTATTCCCCTACATGCTCAAAAAAATCAGTTTGGATTACATGAACTTCTGGCTTTTTTTTGAATTTTTCTTTTAACCGAATTACTGCATCCGGTGCAAAATCTACTAAAGTAATATTGCTGTATCCTTTTATGGACAAGTATTCTGCCTCATACGCATTTCCACATCCGGGAATCAAAATGGCTGCATTTCTATCACGATATTGATTGAAATATTCTGTAATTGCCGGTGATGCATAGCCAATATCCCATCCGGTTTCATTTGCCTGCCAACGTTCATTCCAAAATTGTGCATCCAATTTATTTGGTGCTACCATAGGTTTTACTTTTTAAACTAAATAAAAGTACTAATTGTATTGTAGCAGAAACGTCTTTAGGATTGTTATTTTTGCATCATGCCATCCATAGCTCATCGCGGCGAACAAATGCCGCCTTCGCCAATTCGTAAACTTGTGCCTTTTGCAGAAGCTGCCAAGAAAAGAGGTACAAATGTGTATCATCTCAACATCGGTCAACCGGATATTGAAACCCCCAAAGCTATTTTAGATGCCGTAAAACATACGGATATCAAAGTGCTGGAATACTCTCATAGTGCGGGTTTTGAAAGCTATAGAAAGAAATTAGTAGCGTATTATAACCGAAATAACATTGAGGTAAATGCCAATCAAATTATCGTAACTACAGGAGGCTCTGAGGCTATATTGTTTGCTATTATGAGTTGTATGGATCCAGGTGATGAAATTATCATTCCCGAACCCTTCTATGCCAACTATAATGGCTTTGCAGTAGCAGCAGGTGTGCATATTGTGCCTATTTCTTCATCTATTGAAAACGGTTTTGCTTTACCTCCAATTGATGCTTTCGACAAGGCTGTAACACCGCGTACAAAGGCAATCATGATTTGTAATCCCAACAATCCTACGGGTTATTTATACAGTCTGGATGAGTTACAAGTATTAAAGGAAATTTGTCTCAAGCACAATTTGTTTTTGTTTAGTGATGAAGCTTATCGCGAATTTTGTTATGATGGTAAAAAGCATTTTTCAGCACTTTCAATAGAAGGGCTTGAGCAACACGCTATTTTGATGGATACTATTTCTAAACGTTATAGTGCATGTGGTGGTAGAATTGGTGCCTTTGTTACTAAGAATCAACAAGTGCTGGATGCTGCTATGAAGTTTGCACAAGCACGACTTAGCCCGCCCAGTTTTGCACAGATTTTAGGAGAGGCCGCTGTGGATTTACCCGCTGATTATTTTAATGGTGTTCATGCAGAGTACAACGCTCGACGTGATTTGTTAGTCAAGCGATTACAAGCTATGGAAGGGGTAACATGCCCTATGCCGGGCGGCGCTTTTTATGCAATGGCTAAGTTGCCGGTAAGGGATAGTGAAAAATTTTGCCAATGGTTGTTAGAAAGCTTTTCGCATAATGGCGCAACAGTTATGATGGCTCCTGCTGCCGGATTTTATGCCACAAAGGGAAGAGGTACGGATGAAGTTCGCTTAGCTTATGTGCTGAATGAAAATGATATCAATGCAGCTATGGATTGTCTTGAGGCAGCCCTAAAAGTTTATGATAAATAAGTACTGATGTTTCACCGCCGAATTATCAGGTTTTCGAAAACGCTTATCAGCTTGATAACTTTACTTTTGTTGGTTGCAGGTTGTAAACAATTAGCTCCTTTTGATGAGACTGCTTTTTTAACAGAATCGGTTCAATTTAAGTTGTTGAATAGAGATGAAAATGCAATAGCAGAACTCACAGTAGCCAGCATATCAAAGCCTGATATTCGGACATTATCTCACATTTGCAAGCTTATAAATTTCAGAACAGTATCAACTCAATTACAACTTGATCCGATTTCTCTTGATAGCAATTTCATGCTGTTGAGTTATTTGCGTGAACAACTTTCTAAACGAGGGAAAAACAATAGCAATATTTATATCGGCAACATGAATGAGGCAAAAGATCTTTACAAAACTTTTTTGCGAAAGCTATTTGACAATAACCAAATTTCATCTTCTCAATACGCAAAGATTTTAGACAAGATGAGACAAGAGCCTGTTGTTTTTCCTTTTGTTGTTTATGAATGGATAGAAATTACGCCGTAACCTGAACCTCTGTAAAAGAAAACCGAGTTCCGCTAAATAGCCCTTTATCACTCAATTTTAAATCAGGAATCACTAACAGTGCCATGAAAGACAAAGTCATGAAAGGCGCGGCCAACTTACATTGTAGATGCTTTTTCACATTTTTGTCCAATTGAGCGTATTGTGCTGCAACACTATACCCATCTTCATCTGTCATCAATCCGGCAATGGGTAAGGGCAACACAGAAACTTCCTTAGAATTGAATGCAACAGACACTCCGCCTTTTGTTTCTATAATTGCATTTATGGCAGCAACTAAACTGTTGTCATCTACACCTACGGCAATGATGTTGTGACAATCATGTGCAACGGTAGAAGCTATGGCTCCGTGTGTTAAACCAAAGTTTTTAATAAATGCAATAGCAGGCTTTGCCCTTTCTTCATAGCGATTTAACACTACTATTTTCAGTACATCATTGGTTATGTCGGCCACAATTTCTCCGTTCTGAATTTTTGGAACAACTTCCAGCATTCGGGTTATCAGTTGCCCTTCAAGTGCCTCAATGACTTTTATTTTCTTCAAGCCATTCTTTGCGTCAACACGCAGTAGCTTTCCATCTATCTTTTTCGCCTTGAAATTATTAATGGGGCGAACGGCTATTCTTTCTAATAAAGATTGTCCATTTTCTGCAACCAGCTTTCCAGAAATATATGTTTTTTGAACTTCAAATTTTTTTAAATCGCTTACTACAATAAAGTCAGCCGAGTCATGAACTCGAAGTAAGCCAACCGGAATTTTATAATGCAGAACAGGAGATATGCAAGCCGTAAACAAAATATCAAACACGTCAAAACCTTTGTCTGCCGCACGTTTCACCAGGCTATTGATATGGCTTAGAATCAAATCATCGGGATGTTTGTCATCACTGCAAAACATAAGCGCATTGGCATGTTGGGCAAATAACTCGACTAAGGCTTCAAAGTTTTTAGCAGCACTTCCTTCTCTAATAAGGATTCGCATGTTAGCCGATATTTTATCGAGTGCTTCTTCTTGAGTAAAACATTCATGGTCGGTAGTGATGCCTTGAGATGCATATTCTTTAACCTCATTTCCACGTAATCCCGGCGCATGTCCATCTATTGGTTTGTTGTGTGTATGTGCTGCTGTAATTTTTTTCAAAACTTCAGGATCCTTGTTTAGCACACCCGGATAGTTCATCATTTCAGTTAAATAATAAATGTCGGGGCGCTTCAATAATTCGTCAACAGCTTGTGAGTCAATTATAGCACCAGCACTTTCAAACAAAGTGGCCGGCACGCAAGAAGGTGCGCCAAAAAAGAATTTAAAAGGTGAAAGTTTGGCATTTTCCAGCATGAATAAAACCCCATCAATTCCGCATACGTTTGCTATTTCGTGGGGGTCTGAAATCGTTGCCACGGTGCCATGTGTTACAGCAAGGCGTGCAAATTCCGTAGGCACCAGCATAGAGCTTTCTATATGCACATGCGCATCTATAAAACCCGGTAGTATGAAGTGTTGCGGTGCATCATCTAAAGGGGTGATAGACTGAATTTTCCCTTGTTGAACGTGGATTGTTCCGGGAAAAATATTTCTCTGAAATACATCTACAATTTGCCCGCTAATGCTAAAGTTCTTTTGCATGGATTAGCATAGTTAAGCATGAACATAAAAGCAAAACACTTCACCCGGACCATGAACGCCTACTACTAAGGTTTTCTCAATATCGGCTGTTCGGCTTGGCCCAGTGTTGAGGTTAATCATGGATGGTAGTTCAATACCGTATTTTTTCTTTAAGAAATGAATGCTATCACTAATGTCTTTGACTAATTGTTGTTGATAAGCAATGATAATATGCACGGGATAAAATACTGGAGCGGTGCGCCCATCTTGCTGTTTGCTACTAATGATTACCGATCCGGTTCTGGCTACTAAAGCCTCGCAGCCGGTGATGCAGGCATCAGCAGATTCATTAGTTTGGTCTGATGGTTCTATGAACGACAATTTGTTTTTTTGAAACAAGGTTAAGAGCTTTTTTTCGGCACATAAAACCTGTTTCCACCCTCTACTATCCGCTAAAGAATGAATGCTGTCTAAAAGTTCTTGTTCGTTAGCACAAAAAACGAATTTGCCACCCAACTTAATAAATTCTTCTGCAAATACTTCTTCTGTAGATAAATTGTTTTCTGCAAATAAGCCTGCATCATTTCGTTCTACCTCAGGAAAGGGCATTGGGAGTTTAGTTTTGGATAACCCATTTCTGATTTTACCCAATATTTTTTCACGTGCTGCAGATGTTTTTAGTGTTTGCATTTGATTACAAAATTAGGTAAGCGTATTTACGGTTAAATAACAAGAAGTTTTTTAGAAGCTGAGGAAATTTTAAAAATCTTGGTCGTTTTCTGAAAACTTATGCTTCCCATCTTTCTGGTAATATTTTGCCCACATATTATTGAGCGAAAATAAAATAGGCTTCCCTAATATCTTTTCCCAAAAAGTTGCAAATGCAAAATATCTCCGGTCGCTCAGATAAGTAAAATATTTTTGATCGTCGGCATGTGCAGTACCTAATATGTTTTCTGCAAGAAAATTACCACAAAAGCTTGCCCATGGCAACCCAACTACACCCAGAATAAAATGAAGATTGGGGTTGCTTTTATCTCGCACAATGGTGGGTAATAAATCTCGAGTAGTGTCTATCAATCCCGGCCAATATTGAATAAATTGAATCTTATTCAGGTATGGGAAATGTTTTTTGAAATTTTGGTGAACACCTGCTATTACATTGGGTTTGTAGTGTGCGTTTTTAGTGAAGGAGGTAAGAGCACTGCCTCCTCCTAATAACAGACGATTTCCGTCAACTAATCGCCAATATGAATACACAAGCGTATTATCCCACATTTGATATTCTTTTCCTGATGGGAACAATTGATTAAGCTCTTTATCACTGAGCGGTTCACTAATGCTCAAAAAGGTTTGTGCATGAAAAACTTCATCTGCTACCGCATTAAAGGAATGTTGCATTTTGTCAATAGCACAAATAATCGTTTGGGCTTTTACGCTTCCGGCATGGGTATAAGCAACATTATCTTTGATTTGTTTGACTTCTGTACTCTCAAAAACCTGAATGTTGTTTTCTATCAACACCTTTTTCATGCCTTGCAAATACTGAAATGGGTTTATGCCATAGCAATCATCATAAACAACACCACCGGAATATCCTTCCGAATGAATTAAGTTAGAGAGTGACTTTGGGTCATATAATTGTTGATTGGTAAAGCCAACTGCATGACGACTTTCCATCTCGTCATTTACGTCTTTCCAACCACCCTTTCCTATACCTAAAAACAAACTGTCCTGAACTCTGAAATCACAACTAAGTCCAAACCGTTCTACATTTTGCTTAATCTTAGAAATTCCTGTTGTCGGAATATCCCAAATTTCTCTTGCCTTTTTTAGCCCATAGCGTCTTACTAATTGTGACAATTCTAGTTCACTATCTGGTGTAAGAAAACCAGCACTTCTACCACTACTACTGCCGCCAAGTACATTTTTTTCCAACACCACTACCTTTAGCCCTTTTCCAACAAATGCAGCAGCTGCACTGATACCGCTCATACCGCCACCTATAATTAACACATCGCAATCAATTTTTTGTTTTAGTGGTGCACACAATCCATCGTTATGTTTAAGAGCAGTGGTAATCCACCAATTTTGAACTATCATGGTTGAAGATGAAATTTAAGAGAGACACCTTTCTTAAAAAGGCTGCTTGAAGTTACACAATAATCATCGCACTTTTGATAGATATTGATTTTGACAGCATATTCTTTAGCCAACGATTAGCCAAAATAAATAATTATTTAAAAAATGAAATCTGTCCTTGTGCAATGAATTATACATTGTGTATAATATGTATTGGTTGTAATAAATATCATTTTTACTTTTACTGCTTCATCACCGGAATATTGCCCTTTGCCCTGCCAGTAGCATCGGTGATCCGCAACAAGTAGCAGCCGGATTGAAGCCCTACCGTAGGCAAACTCATAGTCTGACCACTTGCCGTAAAAGTTTGCAATACCTTTCCCGTAATATCATAAAGCACTAATCTGTCGCCGCTCGTTGTTCCAAAAACAGTGA
>JAFDXP010000001.1 GCA_018267875.1 Bacteroidota bacterium
GTTGAAATCCAACTTAATCTATTCTAACAAACCGCCGTGTACCGAACGGTACGCACGGTGGTGTGAGAGGACAGTAAAGATAATCCGACATAGAAATCTGATTATCTTTACTTCCTACTCGATTGGCAGGATAAAAATGAGTTATTCCTAAATTCTTCGATTACATAAAATAGATCGGAAAATATTATTAGAAAGAGCAAATATTAAAAAAATATCTGAATATTAAAATGCTGGAACCCCTAAAAATTTGAAGCGGTTGTCCTAAAAACATAGACAACCGCTTCTTTAATATTATAGTTAGAATGAAATTATGAAGGTGTAACTGGTGTTTCAGGTATGATTCCTGCAACTGGTGGAATACTTTCGTTTGATAATGATTCTTCATAAGGTCTTTCGCCAATCAAGCGCTCTAAGTCATCTTTGTACAGCACTTCTTTTTTCAACAATTCTTGTGCTAGTGCATTTAAATGATTTACATGATGACGAAGTAATTCTTTTGATCGTTCGTATTGTTCCGCAATCAAAGCTCGAACTTCTTGGTCAATAATCATGGCTGTTTCTTCAGAATATGGTTTGGTAGTAGCATATTCTTGGTTGCCATCATGATAAGAAACATTACCAACTTTTTCGTTCATACCATAAATACTCACCATGCTGTATGCCATCTTAGTAATACGTTCTAAATCATTTTGTGCGCCAGTAGAAACCTTGCCAAAGGTGATTTCTTCTGCTGCTCGACCGCCAAACAAGGCGACCATTTGGTCTTGCATTTGTTCTAAAGTATATAAATATTGCTCTTTGGGTAAATATTGAGCATATCCCAAAGCTGCCACACCACGCGGCACAATGGATACTTTGATAAGTGGGTGAGCATGTTCTAAAAACCAGCCGCAAATAGCGTGTCCGGCTTCATGAAAAGCAATAACCTTTTTCTCTTCTGGTGAAATGATTTTGTTTTTCTTTTCTAAACCACCAATCACGCGATCGATGGCATCATTAAAGTCGCTCATATCCACTTCTTCTTTGCCCTTTCGAGCAGCTATCAGTGCGGCCTCATTGCATATATTAGCTATATCTGCACCTGCAAATCCTGGAGTTTGAACAGCCAGTTTGGTGATATTGAGATCTTTAGATTTTTTAATTGGCTTTAGATGCACTTCAAAGATCTTTTCACGTCCTTTCACGTCCGGAATGTCTATTGAAATTTGTCTATCGAAGCGACCTGGACGAAGCAAAGCTGTATCTAAAACATCGGGACGGTTTGTAGCAGCCAATACAATAATACCGCTATCGCCACTAAATCCATCCATCTCAACGAGCAATTGGTTGAGGGTGTTTTCCCGCTCGTCATTACTCATGACAACATTTTTGCCTCTTGCTCGACCTATTGCATCTATTTCGTCAATAAACACAATGCAAGGTGATTTTTCACGAGCTTGTTTGAATAAATCGCGAACTCTACTGGCACCAACTCCTACAAACAATTCCACAAAGTCTGATCCGGACATGGAGAAGAAGGGTACTTGTGCTTCGCCGGCAACGGCTTTTGCTAAAAGGGTTTTACCAGTTCCGGGAGGTCCTACCAACAAGGCACCTTTAGGAATTTTTCCACCAAGTGCAGTATATTTTTTAGGGTTTTTTAGAAAGTCAACAATCTCCATAACCTCAACTTTTGCTTCATCAAGTCCTGCAACATCATTAAAGGTGATATTGACCCGAGTGCCTTTTTCAAACAATTGAGCTTTTGATTTGCCGATATTGAATATGCCACCAGCACCGGCTCCAGGTGCACCACCACCCATTTTGCGCATGATCAGAAACCACATGGCAACTAAAATGATTATGGGTAGCAGGAAAGAGTTTAGTATATCGCGCAGCCAATTTTGACGAACATCATAAAATACATTTGGCTCTTTGATATTAGCCGGCTTTACTTTTAAGGCATCCGACATATCATCTCTGAATTGTTCGTCTGAACCAATCCTAAAGCTGAAGTCGGGCGAACCGCTATTATTGCTGTGCATCCCAAGCGGGCCTTTGGTTTCAGGCTGTTGTGCTTGTTTGTTGAGAAACACTTCTACTTCGGCTCCATTAACTACATTTACATGATCTACCTTACCTTGATATAGATAGTCGTCTCTAAATTCCTGAAAGCTTTTTACTTGTGTGTTGGAATTATAACTGCCGGTATAAAATTGCAGGATAATCAGCGACACGAAAATAATCCCATAAACCCAATAGATATTGAATTTTGGACCCTTTCGCATAGGCTTGTTGTCGTTTCCCGGGAAAGGGTTCTGTTTGTTTTCTTCCATTTGATTGCTTACTACTAAGTTTTTGGGTCGGCAAAATTAATCATTATGTTCCATTCGTCCCGCGTCCTCCCACAGTTGTTCGAGGTTGTAAAAATGACGATGATCTTCTTGAAAAATATGCACAACTATATTCACATAATCTACCAATGTCCAATGATCTCCACGCTCAATGTGGTAAGGCTTTTCATCGCATGTTTCCATCACTGTTTTCTCAATATTGTCTGCAATGGATTTCACTTGAAGAGCAGACTGTGCTTGGCATAGAATGAAAAAATCTGCTACGGATTCATCAATTTTTTTCAAATCGAGCGAAACAGTTTCTTGTCCTTTCTTTTCATGAATGGCTTCAATGATGGTTTTGAAGAGCCTATTGTTGCGATTGATACGCCCAAGGGTTTTTCCTTCCAATTGCGTGATTGTTTTCTCCAAATGTGAAAATTGCAGTTTAGTTACCTTAATATCGTTGCTTCAAAACTACTGAAAACTTGGATTATTGCTTACAGTCTTTACTTGATGCACCAATTATTGAACTTGATGTGATTGATAGCACCAACAACTATGCCATGCAGTTGATTGATGCCGATACGGCACAACCCGGTACTACCATTGTGGCACGAAACCAAACACAAGGTCGAGGGCAACGTGGAAAAAAATGGATGGGAAACGATGGTGAAAGTCTATTGTTCAGCCTAATCGTGAAGCCTATTTGGCGTATTGATCAGCAATTTATGTTTAACTGTGCTGTTGCTGTAGCTATTGCAGATGTTTTGAGTAGCTTGTATGAAGGTTGGGATGTGCGTATTAAATGGCCAAATGATATAATTGTCAATGACAAAAAGGCAGGCGGTGTTTTGATCGAAAATGTGTTACGTGGAAATGATTGGGCGCATAGTGTGGTAGGGTTTGGGCTAAATGTATTGCAGGCGGAAATGTCTGCTGCTTTGCCTTTTTCTACTTCGCTACTGTTGGCATCTCAAAAGGAATTTTCACTTTCCGAGCTGCTGGAAAAAACACGAATGGCTATTTTAAAGGTTTGTTGTTTGCCCCTATTTGCTGAAATAATGGAGACATATAATTCATACTTGTTTCGCCAAAACAACATGCAACTATTTACGGATGATAGGGAAACATGGGTTGCAAAGGTAATAGAAGCTACTTCCTGTGGCACACTGACAGTTGAGTTGGCAGATGGTTCCATCGTGTCTTATCAACATGGATTGGTTCGTTGGCAATGGTAAGGCTATGTCGTGTTTTTTTAAAATAACTTGCCAGTTATTTTGCATAAAGTTGGTGCCAGTTTTTCAACAGTTTTGCGCCATCCGGTGTTCCTACTGATTCCGGATGAAACTGAATACCCACACAAGGATAAGTTTGATGCTGAAACATCATTAACTGATTGTCGTCTATACTATGAGCAAGTGGTTGTAATTTACTTTCAGAAGGCAACGAAATGATTAATGAATGATATCGCATAGCTTGAAAGGGGGTAGAAAGCCCTTTGAAAATCGGGTGATTACAAGGCATTACAAAGCTCGTTTTTCCATGCATCGGATAGGGCAATCGTGCCAGCTTTCCTCCAAAAAACAGACCGAGTGCTTGGTGTCCCAAGCATACACCCAGGATAGGAACGGAAGTATGAAAATGACGAATCACATCCATTGAAATGCCTGCCTGATAAGGGGTTTCGGGACCGGGAGAAAGGATAATTCGTTCCGGTGAAAGTTTTGCTAACTCATCCACTGTCAATTCATCATTGCGAAAAACACGACAATCTGGGTGTAGTTGCAAAAGATAATGATGCAAGATGAAAGTAAAGGAGTCGTAATTGTCAATGAGAACCCACATGTTCCGGCAGCGATTGGTTGGCGTTATCGAAAAATGTTTGCAAATCGAAAAATACATTTTTGGCAATCGGCAATATGTTGCCTATTTCATCATACAGTTTGGGTGCCAAAGGTTCAATGTAGGAATAGGTTTTAGAATAGGTTTTTGTTTCGGGCGAGAGGAGGTGAATTTGATTGGAAATCCATAAAACGGAACTACAAACCACTGCCGCCATAAATCCATAAACCACTCCGCCCATAAGCCCGTTCAGCCAGCCCAGCATGGATAGTTGAGCAATGGATTGAACAGCTTTAGCCACCAAGCGAATGAAGAATACAACACCAAAAAATAATATTGCATACGCAATTAATTGTGCCCAACCACTGCTAATCCATTGATGATCCAGCATCCATTGCGCCAATTTGCCCGACAACTTGAGTGCACACAGCAAACCTAAGATCATTGCTATTGCAGAAAAAACGGCTACAATGATGCCTTTCATGTAGCCGCGTATGAAAAATATCAGGATGATGCTGAGGATTGTTATGTCAAGCGTCATGGTTTCTATGCTTGTGCAAGCAATTGTTTCACCATTTCAGAAATAGCCTTACCGTCTGCCTTTCCGGCTAATTGTTTGGTGGCAGCACCCATCACTTTTCCCATGTCGGAAGGAGCCGCGGCACCTACTTCGGAAATAATTGTTTTTATGGCAGTGGTTAATTCTGCTTCACTCATTTGTTTGGGCAGAAAGCGTTCAATAATGGCTAATTCTTCTCTTTCCTTTGCAGCCAAATCTTCTCGGTTTTGTTGGGTGAAAATTTCAAGAGAATCACGGCGCTGTTTAGCCATTTTTTGAAGCATTTTTGTTTCATCTGCTTCGGTCATTTCTTTTGATTTGCCAGAAGTGTTTTCAATGAGAATTGCTGCTTTGATGGCGCGTAAGGTGCGTAGCAGAGCTTCATCTTTTGCGCGCATAGCCGTTTTCATTTCTTCCATTACCTGCGTTTCGAGTGACATATCGTTCAAGCTATTTTTTTGTGTGAGAAAGGATTGTGAATTCGAAGTATTTAGATTTTAGTTTGCTCTTGTTCGTTGAGCAGGTCCATGGACTTTTTATGAAAAGCTTTTGCAAACTCTTTTAATTCTTTTGCGAGATCACCATTTCGGGTAGCCCGAGCATAAGTGTCTGCCATACCAAAAAGTGTTTGATAGAAGAAATCGTTCATCTCGTCCACCGTCATTTTTTTTGTCCAAAGGTCTATGCGCATAGCAGATTTTTCGTTGCCGTCCCAAAGTCCTAATAGGAGTGCTTTTGCCTGTTGATAATTATCTACGCCGCCATCGGGTGCTGTCCATTCAATGGATTCCGGCATTTTTTCTTCATCTACGACTACTTGTATGTTGATGTTTGATGTCATAACAGTTGAAAAGTATTTAATTGGTTTTTAAAATTTTGTTTTTGCCCACTTGTTCAGTTGGTTAATGCAAGCTGAAATGTCTTTGGGTAAAGGAGCTTGAGCGTTGATGGGTGTTCCTTCTTCATTAACAAATGAAAGTTCATAGGAATGAAGTGCTAATCTGCCGAGCAGTGGTCGCTCAGCTTCTTCCTGATGAGATGCTTTGTATTTCTTTTTGAAAGAAGAAAGAAACAAGGGTTTTCCATTTCCATACAGTTCATCACACACAATTGGGTGTCCGATAGATTGCATGTGTACCCGAATTTGATGAGTGCGGCCGGTGTGAATTTGAAATTGCACTAAGGCATAAAGCGGCCATTGTTCAGCCACATAATAATCGGTAACGGAAGGTTTCCCCTTTTTTGCCGTAGTCATTTTCCCTTTCACAAAAGGATGTTCTATAATAGGGGCTTCGATTCTTCCTTTTTCAGGCAATACTTGCCCTACTACAATGCCGGCGTAGCGTTTGATTACCTCATGTTTTTGAAAAAGTGTAGAGAGGTATTGGTGTGATGTTTCGTTTTTGGCAAAGCAAATGGCACCACTGGTATCTCGATCCAGCCGATGAACGACAAAGATTCTTTGCTGGTATTTTTCTTCTAAAAGCTTGTTGAGCGAAGGTTGAGTACTGTCAAAGCGATCGGGAATTACCAATAGTCCGGCGGGCTTATTGACAATGATCAACCCCTTGTCTTCATACAAAATGTCAGGTTTAAAGGACGTTTTCATAAGGTTGGAAATATTGAAATAAACAACGGTTTTCTTCTTGAGTCATAATGGCTTTTTCGTTTTCACTTTTGTCTTTAAAGCCGCAAAGATGCAAAGCTCCGTGAAATATTATGCGATGCAATTCTTTTTGATAAGAGTTTTCAAAAGTTCGTGCATTTTCTACAATTCGTTCGACACTTATATAAATTTCGCCAAGCAGTGAATGGTGATTCTCACTCATATCGAAGGTGATAATATCGGTTAAGGTATCGTGGTTTAGAAATCGTTGATTTAGGTCGAGCAAAAAAGTATCGTTGCAAAAAACATAAGTCAGATCAATAGCTTTCAATTCCGGTCTTTGTTGCCTGATGAGTTGCAATAAAAATGGGGATAACTTCCTTTTGTCTTTGAGCTTTGCGGACACATCCTGCTCGAAATAGCGTACAGCCATTTTGATACTTTGGTACAAAGGTCGAGAAATTTTGGGTATAGCAGACATGTTGCTGTACTTTTGCATGGATGAAGACGGAGAAGGAAAGCATGGTTCGGTTATCACAATTGCCTACGGGCAAGGAAGCAATTATTCAATCACATTTAGAAAGCGAATTTCAATTGACCTTGATGGAAATGGGATGTGTACCCGGCGAGCCTATTTCGGTACAAATGATAGCACCAATGGGCGACCCGATGGCCATTCAGATTGCCGGCTATTTTTTAAGCATTCGAAAAAAAGATGCTGATAAAATATTGGTCTCTATAAAATAGAGGTTATTTACCCCTACCTTGAAATAAGACAATAAAGGTATAGAGCATGATTTTTACA
>JAFDXP010000020.1 GCA_018267875.1 Bacteroidota bacterium
CAGAACCGCAAACGCCCAAAGCCGGCATTAACGATATGGTTGCAATTGTTTACCAAATGCCATCTTCATTTAGCTTTATTCCTGCCTCCGGTTTTAAGCTGAAAATAGATCCACGTATGCCTTCTATGGGAAATCATTCTTCACCCAACAACCAAGATCTTTCTCAAGGAGTTGATCAAAAATATTATGGTAAGCTGTCTCTTACAATGACGGGTCAATGGCGCATCAACATGCAGTTGTTAAACGCTGCAGATTCTATCATCATGGGAGAACAAGTTACACCTTCCAACGAAAGTAGCAGTTTGTATTTTGACATTAGTTTCTAATCAAATCGCTACAAACTATCGTGTTTACAAAGCTTTTCGGAAAGTTATTAATTGTAACTCTTTTTAGCGGATACTCGTTGTGTGCGCAAAAACAAACAGATCATGAAGTAGATAGCCTTGCACGACATTTAGAGGAAGTGATTATTATCACAAACAAATCGGCTGCTCAAAAATATGAGAAACCATTAGGTTCTATTGAAAGCTATTTGGAAAAATCTGAGTGTGTCAATATGGTTCGGCGTGGTGCTTATGCTTGGGAGCCTTATGTAAATGGAATGGCTTCAGAGCGTAGTATTACAACAATTGGAGGTATGCGGATTTATGCAGCTTGTACCGATAAAATGGATCCGGTTACTTCTTATGTCGAGGTTTCAAATCTTTCGAAAGCTGCTATTCATAATGGACCTTCGGGTTCAGCTACCGGTTCTACCATTGCCGGCAGCATTGACTTACAACCCACTAAAGCCGGATTTGGTGAACGTCAAATGAAGGGTAGGGGTTTGTTAGGATTTGAATCGAATAATGCTCAAAAAATTTTAGGAGGCGGTATCTCATTTAGTCATCCAAAGTGGTATGTAGATGTGAACACTACTTTCAGAAATGCTTCAAATTATCATGCCGGTGGCGGGCAAGAAATTCTCTACTCTCAGTTCACTAAGTGGAATTTTGCTGCCAATGCAGGCTATAAATTAAGTGAACATAAAGAGATAGAAGCATCGTTGATTTATGATAAGGCCACTAACGTAGGATATCCGGCATTGCCAATGGATGTAGCACTGGCAAAGGCTTTCATAGGATCGATAAGTTATTCTCAACACCATATTTCTCCAATTATCCATCTTTGGGAAACTAAGTTTTATCACAACGACATTACGCATAAGATGGATGATTCAAAACGTCCTTTTGTAGCTATACGTATGGATATGCCAGGAAAAAGCCGGACTACCGGTTTCTACTCTAAACTTGTTGGCGAATCAGGAATCAATCATTGGATAGCTACCTTGAGTGGACACCAAAATCAATCGCGTGCAGATATGACCATGTTTGCCAATGCACCCGGTCAAAAGGATATGTACATGCTGACTTGGCCGAATGTTTTCACCAACTATTTAGATGCTTTTTTAACTGATGATAGAGCGCTGTCTGAAAAATTTTCTCTCAATTTTAGTGCAGGCATTGCAGCGCATAATAATGTGGTAAAAGACACTTTTGGACTGGAGAGTTTGCAAATTTTTTACCCCGATATGGAACGTAGCAGAACAAGAATCTTAACTCGTGCCTCCATCGCTACACAATATGTTCAAAAAAGTTGGGTGTACAAATTGTCTGTTTCTTTTGGAACTCGTGCCCCTAGTGTTTCTGAAGGCTATGGCTTTTATTTGTTTAATAGCTTCGATGGTTATGACTACATCGGCAATCCGATGATGCACAATGAAAAATCAACTGCACTTTCCACTGGGCTTTCATATTCTAATGGAATGTTGATGACAAAAATTAATGGTTCAATCTTCTATATTTCTGACTATATAGTTGGCATCCCTAATCCTCAATTAAGTGGAATGACAATTGGTGGAAATGGAGTGAAAGTATATCAACAAGTAAGCTGGGCAAGGATTGCCAATGTGGTTGCTGATGTTAACTTGCGTCTTTCTGATCATTGGCAATGGAATAATAACTTCGGTTATCGGCGTGGTGTGGCTGCTTTAATTGGCAACATCCCATTCATCCAACCCTTTAGTTATAGTTCAGACATTGGGTATAAGTATAAAAGTTTGGGTGTTAATTTTTCAATGTTTGGAAATGCGCGTCATAACCTTATTAACCCACAATTTGGCGAGCACAATTTACCTCCCTTTGTAATCTTCAATCTTTCAGCTTCCAAACAATTTCAAATAAGAAAACTCCCTCTTATTGCTAAGGCGGGAGTTGAAAATTTAGCTGATTCTTATTACGCTACTTTCTCAGATTGGAATGCTATTCCTCGTATGGGGCGCAATTTCTACATCAATCTTATTGTTAGCTTTTAGCTAAATTGACAAAGACTATTGATTAATAAGCTTCCACTATTTCAGTTTTTCTACAACAGCTGCTTTTTCAATAAAGCCTGAATTGTTCCAAGTTAATTTTCCTTTCTTATAAACTTGCAAAACAGGTAAAGCATCAATATGCAGTTCCTTGCAAAGCTGTTGATTGTCGTCGGCATTGATGCGCGTTACTATAACCGTTGCGTTCATGTCGCGCGAAATCTCATCTAAGTAAGGTTTCATTTTTTTGCATGGTGCACACCAATCTGCATAAAAATCTATTAAGACGACTTTATCTGTAGCTAATAATTGTTGAAATTGAGCTAAAGACATGCCATTTGCTGCAACTTTTGTATCTGTTGTTTCTGGTAAATTGGCACCTCTCCATTTCATGATGCCGCCATCCATTTCAAAAACTTGGGTAAATCCCATTTTACGCATGGATCTTGCCGCAGAACTACTTCTACCGCCACTCAGACAATACACCAATACGGGTTTTGTTTTGTCGAGTTTGGCAATTTCTTGATCAAAATTGTCACCATTCCAGTCATAATTCAACGAATTAGCTAAGTGTCCTTTGCTGTATTCATCAGGAGTACGAACATCCAAAATAGGCGCATTGGGCAGTTCTTTAATTTTTTCTGCAAATTGTGTTGCCGATAAATTGGTATTTGAATTTTGAGATTGAACATTGGTGCAACTTGATAGTAGGAGCAATAAAACAAGTTGAATAGACAAGAAATTTCTAAGCATTTTTTTAAAAAAATTTAAGATTGGTTTGGTAATTCGATTGGTTAATGTATTGAGTGCAAAGTACATTCTGTAAACAAAAAACTCTGTAACTTTAGTTACTTAATTTGTTGAAAAGAAAACCAAAAAATGAATTAGAAGGTCATTTTTACAAAAGTTTTTAAAGCTACTTTTAAGAAATTTTCGTTTTTAATGGAAAGTAACCAAGCAATAGATAAATATTTGAACGTTGGCTGCGGACATAAATATCATAGTAGTTGGACCAATCTTGATATGGTTCCGGATTCAGATGAGGTAACTTATGCAAACCTAGTAAAAGGTATTCCGTTTCCCGAAAACTATTTTGATGTTGTTTATCATTCACAGGTACTTGAGCATATTCCAAGAGATAAAGCGGCCAGTTTTTTAAAAGAATGTTGCCGCGTTTTAAAACCCGGAGCTATTATTCGTGTTGTAGTTCCTGATTTAGAAAATATAGTGGACGAGTACAAGAAGTGCTTATTGGAGAACCTAAATAATCCTTCTGTTTTGTCTGAAGCAAACTATGAATGGATAATGCTGGAAATGTTAGACCAAATGGTACGCAATAAAAGTGGTGGTGATTTTGTTACCTATTTGAAACGCCCTGAAGTTCCCAATGAATCCTATGTAATTGGGCGTGCAGGATACGTCGCAGATTCTGTGCGTAAAAAATTCTTAAAACCTAAGTCAGAACAAATTCGGGATAATATAAAGAAAGTACTTTCTTCACGTGCTATGATGAAACGAGGATTATTATATGTCTGGAATAAAATCATACCCCAATCTCGCGCTAAAAAGGTTGGAAAATTTAGATTAGGAGGAGAAGTACACATGTGGATGTACGATCGTTATTCTTTAAGTAAGTTACTCAGAGAATGTGGTTTTGGAGATATTTCAATCAAAACTGCTTTCCAGAGCGAAATTCCTAACTGGGAACGCTATGAATTGGATGTAAAAGACAACAAAATACTTGATCCTACTTCATTATTTATGGAAGCCAAAAAAATAATAGTGTAGTAATTGGTTTCATAGCAGACTCATTTGATTCCCCTTTTATTTAATGCCGCCTGAAACAATCGTGCATTTTTTTGGTGTTCGGCAAAACTGGATGAAAAACTATGTGTACCGCTAAAGTCAGCTTTGGCACAAAAGTATAAGTAGGTTGTTTTAGGTGCTTGCAATACGGCATCTAAAGAGCTTTTAGCTGGTGTACAAATAGGTCCTGGAGGCAATCCGCTTACTTGATATGTGTTGTAGGGAGAATGAACGGAAAGCACCTTCCCGGTGATTCTACGGATGGAAAAATCACCCATGGCAAAACGTGCGGTGGGATCTGCTTGCAGCTTCATTCCTTTGTGTAAGCGGTTTAGATAAACGCTGGCAATGGTTGGTTTTTCTGGATTGTAATTTGTTTCTTCATCTACAATGGAAGCGATTATGCTGACTTGAACCGGTGTTAAATTTTTGGCTTGAGCTTGTTTGATTCTGGTGTCATTCCAAAAGTTCTTATAGTAGTGGGCAAACCGTCTGAAAGCGTTATCAGCATTGGTATTCCACCAGAATTCATAAGTGTCGGGAATTAAAACACAGAGGGCAGTATTGCTGTCTAAACCAAATTGAGAGAGATATACGTTGTCATGCAGCATGTGCCGAAACACTAAGGTATCTGCTTCCAAATTGGCAGCTATAAGATTGATAAAGTCTGTTTGGGTTCGAATTTTATTGATGGTAATTTTTACCGGTGTTTGTTTTCCGGAACGCAAAATTCTCAAAATTTGATAGTTGCTCATACCCGGCAAAATTTGATATTTACCTGGTTTAACTCTCTGGGGATAGTTGGCTCGTCGAGCCAGAAAGTCGAAACTATTTATGTCTTTTATGAATCCTTCGTTTTGTAAGTTTTTTAGGGTTTGTTCATAGTTGCTCCCGGTCGGAATAAAGAGGAAATTTCCTTTCCGAAAGCCATCTGTATTGGAACCAAAAATCTTAAATAAAGAGTAAGCTAAAATCAAAAGCAGAACTAAAGAAATAATTACTGCAAACTGCTTCCCTTTGGACTGTTTTTTCTTTTTTCTTTTGGTCGCCATTCTTTTCTGCTACATAAAACAATACCTGCTCACAAGGAACAGGTATTCAAAGTTTATTTCAATAAGTAGAGCTTATTTAGCCGGTGTAGATTGCTTAGCCGGTGCGCTGGATTTAGCGGGCTGTTTACTTTGTTTCAACTCCTTAGGGGTTGTGTAAAACATAATGGCAATGATGCACAATGCAGCAATGACTCCCATTGAAGTCCAAGTGCCTTTTTCCATCACATCACCGCTTTGTTTTACGCCCATTACTTGCGATCCGATACTACCAAATGTTCCGGAAAGCCCACCACCTTTAGGGTTTTGTACTAAGATGAAAAATCCGAGTACTACAGACAATAAAATAATAGCAATGGTTATAATCCAAATCATGAGTCTTTATCTTTTTGTAAATCTTCTATTTTGCGCGCAAAGTAAGTCTTTTTCTGAGGATTGCGCAAACTTAATTTTCGATACATGTCAATAGCCTTATCCTGCTTGCCTTGTCTTACTAAGATTTCTGCTAAAGGTTCGCTGGCTAAATCGTCTTCTTTGGCAATAGAGTTTACCGCCATTTCAAATACGGTTTCCGGAATCTCTTCATTTTCTTCTTCTAATGCAGCAGCTAATTTTTCTTTTTGCCACATGGTTTTCAACGCTCGTTGATCTTCTTGTTCTTCTTTTTCCCGTTCACCTTTAGTTTTAAAATGCACTAACCATTCTGAAAAGCTCATGACTACCATCAATGATTTGTCTTTGGTGTCGTGATGATGATCTATTTCAGATGGTATTTTTTCAGAAACATGTAATCCTTGATGCAAAAAATAGTCTTCAGAAAAAATAGGTTGAATCAATGAATCCATTTTTCTGTTTTGGTAGAAAAGAGGTATTTCTTCTTTAGTCGGTTGATCTTTTTCTTTTGGCTCAGGAGAAGTTGGTACACCTGCTATAGGCACTGCTTCTACAGGGATTTCAGGTTTTTTTGCTTCAGTGGAACTTGTGTTTTCCGAAGTTTGTTTTAGCGTAATAGATTCTATTGTTGTTGTTTCTTTTTGCTCATCAATTTCATCCGAAGCTTTGGTAATTATTGGTTCTTCTTTTTTAGGTAAAGGCGAAGTATGAATCACTGATTCAGGAACCGAAGTAGGTTCAAATGGTTCAATAGGAAGCGTTGCTGTGGTTTCAGCAGTATTCGTTTCAGTTGTTGAGATTGGTGTTATATGAGGCTCACTAATGACCGGTTCGGGAATTGTTGTAGGTGGTAGTGCTTCGTGTGTTAGGATAGGTTCAATTTTTGGCTCAATAGTAGGGGAAGGTGTAGAAAGTGTTGGTGAAGCAATAGTATCCTTTATAGAATCAGATACAATTGCTGGCGGAACTATATTGGATTGAATATTTTCTGTTTTCTCAATAAAAGAGAAAGGTTCTTCGCCTTCTTCCAATTGTGTTTCTTCCTCGCTCAATTCGTTTTCATCAATGGCAGCACCGGTTTCTGAATAATTGCCAAATGGAATGTCGTTATCAATATAAGTGTCATTATCTTCAAATTCATCTTCAAAAACATCCATACTTTCCGGTGTTTCTTGTGTGTCGGAAATGAATGCAGTGCGCGGTTTTGCAGCTATTGTGCCTGTCGCAGTTTGTAAATACTCATGAAATAACAACCAATCGCCTCTATAAAGCAACATCATATTCATCATGGTCGGAGCAAATGCTTCTTTCTTGTGATGTTCTGCGGCTTCAATAAAACGAGCAGGTACAAAAAAAGGGTAGGATTTAATAATCGCAGCTGCCTCTTTTCGATCGTTATCCGAAAATTTTTCAGGCTCGGTCAGCCAATTGGTAATGGTGGATGGTTTTGTCATAAGGCTTGAACTGCTACCAATTTACGAAAGCTTTATTAAAAATATCATCAGCCAGTTGAGTGGCAATGGTTTCTATTAGGGCAGACTCTGCTGCCTGAAGGGTTTGCGTAGCGGGAAAATCTGCAAATCGAGTAAAGCTTTGATCAAAGTTTGCTTTCTCATTGAGCCGATTTTTAAAACTGATTTGAACAGCAATCGTCAACCTGTTTTGTGATGCTTGCTGTGTGTTTTGTACACCTGAAACAGTTACCTGATACATGCTTATGCTTCCAGATATATCGTAGTCGGTTTGTAAATTGTTTTGTGGTGCTAATCCGGTTTGAGACAATATCCTGTTTCTGATTTTATCAGTTAAAGTAGCACTAAGGGTTGGAACAACATTGGGGGCATGGTTTTCCAACACATGTATGTTGATCGTTTTGCCGGCAATAGAGGCTCCCGTAAAGCTATAAACGCCACAGCCACAAAAAGCAAAAAAAAATAGAAAGATGAAATTTGGTATCCGTTTGGGCATACAATGTGCAAAGTTAGTAAGTGAAGTCGTAAGGTTGACGGATTGGGCAATAGTTATTTTTAAAGCAGTTCTAAATTTCAGTTATTTTCATTTGTTTAATTTGACGGGCTGGAAAATATCTTGTAATATGTTGTGTCGTTTATTTTTCAAAATAAATAATATAAAAACACTAACATGTTTTTTTAATCCTTAAATTTTATCCCTAAATTGGGTATTTTTATCACGATTTTAAGAATGAAATAAATGCGATTAGCAACTTTACTATAATTATTAAAAAATATAAAGTTGAATAATGTTTAGTCAAAAATTGGATTGAGTATTTGATTTGGATTGAGTTATTTTTGCTTTAAAAATAACACAGATATTATTATAAATATAACAACAATTTGTTAGGTTTGAAATATAAGTATATCCACTGAAATGTCTCTATTTGAATTGATTGTAAAATGGGTTAGTCATTGTTGTCTAACCTAATTTAGGAAAGTATATTTTTTGTTTACGTTAAAGATATTGGCACATGAATTCAGATGGAAAATTATCTATTGATTAAAATAAATTACATCCTATGAATATGTATTTTTAGCTTGTAGAATTTATTTGAACAATAAATTTTGATTAAAGTGTAAGGTTTATTGTTTTTATTCGTGATTTTGTTGCATGTTTGTTTTATTAATTGAAAAACACTATTCTAATTTTTTTTCTTTTATTTATTTGCCGCATTTCTGTGGCCCAAATGCTTGATGTTCAGAAAGAAGTAGAGCGGATTGATACCTTAATGGACAAATATTTTGTAAATTTTAAGCAGGCGGAACATGCAGCGAATTATTTATATCAAATGCTATCTGAAAAGCCACAATTAAATAAAAATATAGTATATTTAATAGATGTAATGCTGCAAAAAGCAATACTTTATTCTTTGAAAGAGGATCATCATAAAGCATTGAAGATTTCATTAGAAGCCTTAGACGCAGCAGAAAAGTATAATTTTCCAGATAGAGCTTATCGAAGTTGTTGGATAATAGCCATTATGTATGAAAATGGTAACTCATACGACATGTGTAAGAAGTATTTGGATAAAGCCAATGAATTATACAGGCAATACAAATTAGATAGTGTATATAGTATATACTGCGTGCGTATGTCTTCTTATTTGATTAAAGTTCACCAGCGTGATTCAGCTACAAGTATGGCTTATAAAGCTTTAGATTACGCTATGAAATATAATAACAAACGAGAGATTCGAGATGCTAATTTATTATTAGGTTCTTTATTAGTTAAAAAGAATTATGAAGAGGCAATTAAGTATAGGTATTTTGCTGCTAATCAATTTTTAGACATTGAAGATTTTTCGTCAGCTTCTATTCAGTTGTCACTTGTAGCATCTACTTTTCTAAAAAATAAAAAGATTGAAAATGCTTTTCGCCATAGTGATTCTGCACTTCAGATATCACAAATGAACCATGTAGCCATCAACCCTATTATATATAGAATTAGAAGTGAGCTTTTTGAGGCAATTGGAAACGCGGATTCTGCTTTTTTTTATTTTAAAAAATTCCATGAATCATATATTACAGGTCAAGGAGCTGCACAAAATGCTAAAATAAAGCAGATTAGTGAACAGTATCAAAATGATAAGAAGGAAGCAATTATTAAAAGTAAAGATCAATTAATATTATTTATTGCAAGTTTGTTTGCCATTATTGTAGTCGGGACAATTATCTTAATTAAAAAAAACAGAGAAATAAGGAAAAAAAGCAAAACTATCAGTCAACAAGTAGCAGAGCTTTCCAAAACACTTCATCAAAAACAAGTGCTTTTATCGGAATTGCAGCATCGTGTAAAAAACAACCTACAACACGTAATCAGTATATTAGAAATTCAGAAAGAATCCGTTGATTTCAACAACATTGATGAACTAATTCGGGGAAACCAAAACCGTATTCATTCAATGGCTTTGTTGCATAAAAAGTTGAATGTTACAGACAATGTACAGGAGGTAAATTTGAAAAGGTACATTGCTGAATTAGCTGAATTGGTAAAGGAATCGTATGATAGCTATGATAAAAAAATCAACCTTCAAGTAAATTGTACAATTGGAAATATTTCTTTGGAAAAGGCTCTACCCTTAGGATTAATTATTGTTGAACTGGTCAGTAATAGCATGAAGCATGCTTTTAAAAAACGGCATGTAGGCATTATCAATATTGATTTTACCAGAGAGGAAAAACAGAATCGAAATGAATTAAGTTATTCCGACAATGGAATTGGGTTTGATTTTAATAAAATTTGTGATAAGGGCTTGGGGCAGGAAATCATAAAGGGATTGATTGACCAATTAGGCGGAAGTACTGAAAGTCATTGCAACAACGGTTTTGAGTTAATTGTTTACTTCAAATAAACTCTTTCAGATGGAAGAACAGACAATCTTATTAGTAGAAGACGACTTTTTAAATAGGCGATTATGTAGAAAGGTACTTGTTGATAATGCCTATCGGGTTTTGGAAGCAAAAAATGCTTCAGAAGCAAGATCAATTTTAAACAAAGAAAAAATTGAGTTAGCTATTCTGGATATCAATTTAGGCGAAGGTGAACGTAGTGGAATAACCATAGGGCAAGAGCTTGCAGAACAATATGGCGTTCCATTTTTATATCTGACGGCTTATGACAATCCTGAAATTATCAATCGAGCTATTGCTACTACGCCTTATGCTTATGTTACAAAACCCTTTAAGAGTACAGATCTACTGACAAGTGTAGCTTTAGCTATCAGACAGGGCACAAAACCTAATCGAGGAATCCTAACAATAATGGTTAAAGACGGTGAATTCAATGTGGATTTGCCTTTAGCGGATATTAACTATATAGAATCTGATGGGAATTATTTGCGGTTTTATACGAACAAAATGATGTACAAAAGTCGCTCAACTGTACAACAAATTTTGGAAATTTTACCGCCAACTACTTTTATCAGAACACATCGAGCATATATTGTCAATAAGAATAAAATTGATAAATGGTCAGCCAAAAAACTTGTAGTGAATCAAATGGAAATACCCGTATCAGCTAACTATGTGCCGGACATCAATTTTATTGGTAAAAACACCGAAGAATAAAAATTTCTGAACACCTTTCTTTATTTGATTTTCAATACAATTTATTTTGAAAATATGCCCTTATTTCTATGATATATCTACAAGTTTAATTTTAATGATCAGACTGTATTTGCTTTTCCTTCTTCAATTTTTATCAAAGCAAATAAAGCATAGTTCACTATATCTTCAAAGTTGGCATCCATCCCTTCAGACACTTGTGTTTGTCCATCATTAGTTAGGATTTGCTTGATGCGCATTAGTTTTACTAATATTAAATCAACAAAAGATTGTTGGCTCATGTCGCGCCAGGCTTCGCCATAGTCATGGTTTTTTTGCAGCATCAAAGCTTCAATTTTTTTTGCTTGTGCCTCATATTTTCTATTTGCTTCAGTGGCACTCCATTCTATATTTTCGTTGTCTGTTTCTTGCAGTTGAATCAGTGCAATAATTCCATAGTTTACTATGCCAATAAATTCACTTTCAATACTATCAGAAATTTTTTGAAAACCGGTTTCCTGAATTTGTCTGATACGCCAAGCTTTGATGTAGATTTGATCTACAATAGAAATTGTGCGAAGCACTCGCCAAGAAGTGCCATAGTCTTGTGCTTTACGCGAAAAAAGTTCCTTACATAAAATTGCAACGGAACGATATTGTGCTAAGGTATTTGTAGCTGTCATATTGCCGGAAAATGCCGGTGTGTTTTTTATTTTGTCAACGATGCGTTTCAAAAGTACATTTTTACCGGTACAAAATAGTTTGCAAAGTCACGGTCAACTGCTTGATTTGTCCCGCCCAATTGTCATGGGTATTCTAAATGCTACGCCTGATAGCTTTTATAATCAAGGTAGAGGAAGTGCTTTGTCTGAATTGCTTTCTTCTGCCGAGAAAATGATTGCAGATGGTGCAACTATTTTAGATGTTGGAGGTGCTTCAACAAAACCCGGCGCCACCATGATAAATCCTTCTTTAGAAATTAATAGAGTGTTGCCCTTAATCAAAGAATTGCATAATGCTTTCCCTGAAGTTTGGCTGTCAATAGATACCTATCATGCACAAGTGGCAATCGAAGCAGTGAAATCCGGAGCGTTTATAGTCAATGATGTAAGTAGTGGTCGTTTTGATCCATATATGATGAAAGCAGTTGCTCAATTGAAAGTGCCTTATATAGCCATGCACATGCAAGGAACACCGGAAACCATGCAAAGAGACCCACTGTATAATGATGTGGTTTTTGAAGTGCAAGCTGTTTTGAAAGAAACCGTAACCCGTTGTCATCAATCGGGCATTTTAGACATCGTCATTGATCCGGGATTTGGATTTGGAAAGACAGTAGTGCAAAATTTTGAGATACTACAAAATATGCACTCCTTTAGAATCCTTGGGAGACCAATATTGGCGGGCATTTCCAGAAAATCTATGATCTGTAAAACACTATCCCTAACACCGGATGAAGCTTTAAATGGCACTACTGCATTGCATATGATTGCTTTGCAACAAGGCGCATCAATATTACGGGCACATGATGTGCGAGAAGCTATGCAAGCAATCAAGCTTTTTGAATACTTACAAATGGTAGATTAATCAAGCCTTTTGGTTGCTTTTACCATACGATTGTTTTGATGAATGTCTTTTCTAAGTGTTACTTCAAAATTCATTTTTTGCAGCATAAGCACAGTGGCTTCAGCAAAATCTTGATGCACTTCAAAATATATTTTCCCACTCGATTGTAAATGCGTTAACGCAAACTTCGCAATGACTCGATAGAATAGTAGTGAATCTTCTGATGGCACAAACAAAGCAAGTGAAGGCTCAAAATCGCGAACGTTTTGATCAAGTAGTTCGCTTTCAGATTCAGGAATGTATGGCGGATTTGAAACAATTACATCAAACTTTCCTAATTGAGCCGTCTGTTGAGAGTCAAGAAAATTAAGGACTGAAAAGTAAATTTGAGTGTTGAGTTTTATTGCATTTTCTTGTGCTATTTCAAGAGCTTCGTTACTGATGTCGCAGGCTGAAACTGTAGAAAATGGCATCTTGGTTTTAAGAGAAATAGCAAGGCATCCACTACCTGTACCTATATCCAGAATGAATAAATTTTGAGGTGTATTATTGTCGGCAACAATCCAATCAACCAACTCTTCAGTTTCTGGACGTGGAATTAAGACATGCTTATTTACTTTGAATAAATTTCCGGCAAACCATTGTTCACCAGTAATGTATTGAAGAGGCTCGCCAAGAGCCAACCGATTCGTGCAAGCATTGAGCAATTCTGTTTGAGAGGAAGAAAGAAAATTTTCCTTTTCAATAAGCCTTTGCAGTTTGCTTTTTCCTGTAATAAAGTCAAGTAGTTCGTGAGCAATGGCAGCAGATTCTCGATCAGAATATAATTCCAAAAGTGTGTTTCTTACTTGAAAAAAAGCTTCGTTTAAAGTCATGAATTGAAGCAAAGATAAGTAGTGGCAGCATGAGAGAAACGCGCTGGAGGAAAAGACGGAATTTGTTTTCCATCACATTAAAGCCTGAAAATTTAGTGTTTAATCATTTGGCTTTTGAAAATTTAGTGTTGGGCTTATCTTTAGTAAATTGCTTTGAATTCAAGTTAGACTGTAAATTTAGAAAGTGAAAATATTACACACTTCCGATTGGCATTTAGGCAGAACACTCTATTCAAAGAAGGAACGACAAGAGGAGCATACTGCATTTTTAGAATGGCTACTTCACACTATTCAAGACCATGCAATTAACCTATTGCTTATTGCTGGCGATGTTTTTGATACGGCATCTCCAAGCAGCACTTCCCAAAAAATGTATTACGACTTCCTCGTAAAGGTTAGAGCCATAGGCTGCAATAATGTAATTGTTGTGGGCGGCAATCACGATTCTCCCAGTTTTTTAAATGCCCCTAAAGATGTTTTAGCAGCATTAAATGTTACGGTAGTTGGCAACGTAAGCGAAAACTTGGAAGATGAAATTAAAGTGGTGAACGATAGCCATGAGAAACCGGCAGTTATCGTTTGTGGTGTCCCCTTTTTGCGCGAAAGAGATATTAGCCGTTTTGCAGAAGGCGAAAGCTATTCCGACCGATCAAAACGTATAAACGAAAACATAAAAAAGCACTACGAAAAAATTGCAGAATTGGCAGCAAGAAAGCGAAAATACTTGGGCGATAATATTCCGATATTGGCAACCGGACATTTATCCGTTGCGGGCGGCAAAAGAAATGATGATGATGGAGTGCGCGAAACTTACATCGGAAATATTGAAGCCATTGGCAGCGACATATTTCCTGATACATTTGATTATGTAGCACTGGGGCACTATCACATTCCTTCAAAAATTAAAGAACACATTCGCTACTGCGGCTCTCCAATCCCAATGGGGTTTGGCGAAGCAGGTCAAAAAAAATTGGTGTATGTAATTGATTTTTCGGCTGAAGAAAAATTTACCGGCATAGAAATTCCCGTATTTCAAAAGTTAGAGTCAATAGTTGGCGATAAAGCATTTATCGAAAACCGCCTAACAGAAATGAAGAAGGAAAATACATCAGTTTGGGTTGAAATAATTTATATCGGCAACGAAATTTTCCCCGACTTTTCTGCCTGGATAAACCATCAAACCGATAACTCCAATATTGAAGTTTTAAAACAGCAAAACCGCCAATACTTGAATCAGGTTTTAACAGCAAACGATATTGCTGATGCTCTTGAAACACTTACTGCCATTGATGTTTTCGACAAATTGCTTGAAAAAGCAAAAGTTTCCGAAGAGCAGCAAGCCGAGCTAAAAGAAACGTACCAAGAAATTATTGATGAGCTAAATATTGCGGGATAGTTCTATGAAAATACTAAAACTGAAATTCAAAAATATAAACTCGCTATCCGGTGAAAACGAAATAGATTTTACACAACCTGTTTTTACAAACGATGGGCTTTTTGCCATAACCGGAAAAACAGGGTCCGGCAAGAGTTCTATACTTGATGCCATTTCATTAGCTCTTTACGGAAGAACACCACGTGTAGAAATTTCCGGCAACGAAAATGCAGTAATTACTAAAGGTGAAAAAGATTGCTATGCAGAAATAGTTTTTGAAGTTGGCGAAAAAATATGGAAATCATCGTGGAAGCAGGAAGTGAATAGAAACGGAAATTTAAGACCCGTTAATCGGGTAATTGCTGATTCTAACGATCAAATAATTGCAGACCAAGTTCGCACTTGCAACGAAAAAATTGTTGAAATTATTGGGCTAAAATTTGAACAATTCACAAAGGTAGTAATGCTTGCGCAAGGCAGTTTTGCCGCATTTCTGCAAGCCGGAAAAGATGAAAAAGGCGCGCTCTTGGAGCAAATTACCGGTACCGAAATTTATGGGGAAATTTCAAAGCAGGTACATGTAAGAAATAGAAGTGAAAAGGAAAAACTGAATAATATTGAAATTGAAATTCAAGCAATAAAAATTTTCACGGAAGAAGAAATTGGAAACCTTATCAACGAAAACACATTTCTTGAAAAAGAAAAAAAACAAGTTGATGATGAATGGCAGAAAATAGAAGTTGCCAAAAAATGGCTCACTGATATTGCTATTTTTCAAACTCAAATTCTTGAAGCAAAGCAACAATTACCTTTATTAGAAAGCAATGTAAACTCAGCACTCAAGGCTTTAGAAAGCGCACAAACAAACCTACAAGCCGCAAAGGAAGAACTGAAAAATCAAGAACCTGTTTTTAAAAAAGTAAGAGAAACTGATACCAAAATTTCGGAAAAGGAAAAGTTGCTCCAACCGCTTATTCAAAAAATTTCTGAGTTACAGGAGTATAATAATCGTATTGACCAATCTCTGAAAAAGCAACATTTTGATTATGAAAAAGCACAGCAGTTGCAGGCTGAAAACCAGCGTTGGTTAAATGATCATAAACAATACGAAAGCCTTGTTACTACTTATTCAGCCATTGAAAAAGAAAGTGAATTGTTGCGGGTATCTTCAAATGAAATTTCACAGTTGCAAAAAGATGTAGCAAGCCTACAATCCAATTTAGAACAAAAGAAAGGAGCAACTGAAAAGGAAACTGAAAACTTCACCTTTAAGAGCAAGAGCCTACAAGCAAAAGAGAAGGAGCTACAAGATGAAAGAACTCAATTAACAAGCCTTTTAAAGGGAATTGAATTGCCAGAACTGCTAATAAGAAAGGAACGTGTTTCAACCTTTGGCATACAATTAAAAAACCTCATCGAACTTGAAACAATCCTCGCTTCTGGAAAAAACGAAATTGAAAAGGATACTGAAAATATTCAGCAGTTTGAAAAATCTGCTAAGGAGTTTTCAGAAAAAATGGAAGCCTATAAATCCACAAAAATCTTGCTTGAAAAGCAAATGGATATTCTAAATGAAAACATCAAGCTATCACAAACGATTTTGAGTTTAGAAGAACATCGTAAGCATTTAAAAGATGGAGAAGAATGTCCGCTTTGCGGCTCTAAAGTACATCCATTTGCACATGATAATATTCCGCAAATAGAAGAGAAGGAAAACGAATTAACCATTCTAAAAGCAAAGATTTCCGAAATAAGCATGTCTATACAGAAAGGCTTGGAAATGCTTGCTACACTTCACTCTAAGCGCGATAGTGCGTTTTTAAACAAACAAAAGGAGGAAGTTAGATTTGCAGAGAATATAGAAAAGCGAAACACCGTTTTAGCTGAAATAAAAGTGCTTGAATCTGAAATTTCTATTCCTGTTGAAGTATCTAAAATAGAACAGCTAAACGAGATATTAACTCAAAAGCGAAAAGAGTTAAAAGAGCTAAATGCACTCATTCAGCAAGCTACAAATAATGAGCAAAAATTAGCCACACTTCGCGATATAGAAATACCAGCTTTGCAACGCGAAAAGTACACAGCCGAGCAGTTAGTAAATGCTGCCGAAACAGAACAAAAATTAGCTGCGCTACAGCTTGGAACAAAACAAAGTTTATTGGAAGAAAAGCAAGCCAAGTTTGCAGCAGAAAGCAAAAATTTTGTAAGCCGCCTTAAAGTATATTCGGTAGAAAATATTGAAGCACTGAAAGCTTGTTTGGAAACATGGAACAACAATAAAAAGCAGGCTGATGATTTAGCCAATCAATTAACTTCACTAAAGAACAGTATAGCTATCAATCAAAAAGAGTTTGATACGCAAATAAAGCTACTTGCCGGCAAGCAGGACGAAAGGCAAAGCATAGCAAATGAAAAGCAAGAATTAAGCGAAGAACGAGCAAAAATATTTTCAAACCAATCGGTTGAAGAACAAGAAAATCGCTTAAAAAAAATGATTGAAAATGCTGAGGCAACTAAAGCTACAGCTCAACAAGCAAGCGTAGAATCCAACACAGCATTTGCACAAACAATGGCAATTATTACCGAAAAGGAAAAAGAACTTTCCCATTTAAACCAACAAAAAATCACTGAAAAGTTACCGGAAACACTTCAAGCAGAATTAGATGAAAAGAAAGTAAAGGCTGAAGAACTTTCTCAAAAAATAGGAGCTAATAAACAGGCTTTAAAAGCAAATGAAAACAATTTAAAAGCATACGGCAGCAAGATAAAAGAAAAGGAAAAACAAAAAAAAGAAAGCCAAAAATTGAGTAACCTAAACGTACTGGTTGGGTCGGAAGATGGAAAGAAATTCCGCAATTTTGCTCAAGCATTAACTTTCGAGTATTTAATAGGATTATCAAATACGCAGCTTCAAAAAATGTCGGAGCGTTATATTTTAAAGCGCGTTGGAGATGCCACTAATCCATTTGAATTGTCGGTTATTGATAAATTTCAAAACAGCGAAGAGCGCACGGCACAAAACCTTTCGGGTGGTGAAAAGTTTATAGTGTCGCTATCGTTGGCACTTGGCTTGGCAAATATGGCAAGCAAAAACATGCGCATTGATACCATGTTTATTGATGAAGGCTTTGGAACACTCGATACCGATTATTTAGATATTGCATTGAATGCTTTAGCCAACTTGCAAAGCGAAGGCAAAGTAATAGGTGTAATTTCGCACCTCTCAGAACTTAAAGAGCGAATAGCTACCCATATTGAAGTAATCCCGAGCGGCAACGGACATTCAAAAATTCAGATAACTTGCTGACGTACTTTTTTGTCTAAAGTCTATATTTTAACTGTAGCATAATAGATGTTTTAGTTTCCTCCAAAGCAGAAAAAAATGCCTGAGCTAACAATTCAAACTAATATATTTTCTCGATTTCGCAAGATTGAAAATGCGCATATTGTTCTATGGTTGGTAAAAGATACTTGTTGGGCAACATTTTGGAAACTTGGTGGTGTTTTAATGATATTTCCCACTTTGTCTGTTGCCCTTTATTTGCTTTGGAAGTTGAGAAGTTTACGATCGGAATTTTTTCACAATTTGGCAGTTTGTATTTGGATATTGGCAAATAGTATTTGGATGTTGGGTGAATTTTTGGGAAAGGAAACCAGACCCTTCGCTGTTTGTCTTTTTGTAGTAGGGTTGGGGATTTTAGGCTATTTTCATTTTTCAAAATTCTTTATTAGGAATCAATTTGCAATACCACAAATAGAACCAGAACCGATAGAAAATTCTATTTCGGAATAAAGATAATCTTCATCCAATTTTTGACAATGCGACTCTTATTTTACCTTTTAAAAATTAGACTATATAGTTTAACCGGATTTCGTCCATTGTTATAAAATAGTTTATTTAAAAGGTGTCAATTTTGAATCATACTATTATTTTGTTATCTTCACTAAAAGCTCAGTACTCTTAAAATTACAGGCAAGGAAATACGTTCGAATGCTTTTAAATAGAAACAATGTTTTTTAAAATCAATGACCCATTAATTGTTAAATCATGAGCAATCATATTGTTACTGAAAAATTAGCAATTACACTCCAGGTTTATGATCCTGCGACAACAGTCAATTATAGGCAGTATGATGATAAATTTATTCAAACCAAAGCATACCTTCATCTGGCAGGTAAATTGAGTAATTTATGCCAATCTTTTGAACGACCAATTGCCATGTTGGATGTCGGATGCGGCACCGGTCGCTATTTTCATGTACTTACCAATGTTGATCGTTTGTTCGCTATGGATTATTCTGAAAACATGCTTGTACAAGCACAACATCCATTTCGTGAAGCAGAAATTTCTATGGATAAAATTGTTTTCAAGCAAGGGAATTTTTATGATTTTGATTTTGAGAATCAGTCGTTTGATTTCATATATTCTATTGGGGTACTGGGTGAGCATACGGTGTTTGATCGGCATGTATGTAACAAACTTTTTGAATTGCTTCGCCCCGGCGGAAAATTATTTTTTACGGTAGTTGATTTGGAAGCTCGAAAGACTTTCAAAAGAAAAATTATGGAATCACTTTATCCATTTGTTCCTACATCCATTAAACAAATATTAGACAAGCGTTGGGAAACCTGCTATCTGACTTGGAATCAGCTTGAAAATATTGTCAGTAAACAAGGCTTTAAGACCTATCAAATAGAACGGTATGCAAGCGAAGACCCTAAATGGAAAGGGGTTCATTTAGAATGTATAGCTACAAAAAAATAGGTTTAGGGATAGGATGGGGGAGACTTTTGCTGAATCGTTAATTGCATAACCTCATTGTCCAAAAAATGGTATTGAATGGACATAAAAGGATACTGTCGTTGCAATCTTTGTTGCAATTCATTTTCTGGCGGCCATCCTGAATGAATATCCATTTTTAGTACAAAACCTTCGTCAAAATGGGTTGAATAAGTTGAGATTTTATATTCAATTGTTGATACCGCTTCGTTTAATTCCATCATTTAGATACTTGCTACAATAACTGCAAATGCAACTATGGCAAACACAGCAATAAATATCCAAAAGAGTTCTCGATCTGCGCTGTAAATTTTTTTAGATAACATGAGTTTCAAAATTTGGGGGAGGACAAAGATATTAATTCATCTTTTATAATAGGTGAATTATTTTATTTTTTTGTTGATTTCTTTAAATTTAAGCTGTTAGCTTTAGACAATATGATCCTTTTGAAGGGCAAAAGTTTAATCCGTTTTTTTATTTTTTGTATTACGGCAATCTTATTGCTTTGGATGACTATGGCGGGATATGTTCTTCTTCATAAATCAACGCTGCTAAATCGAATTTCAACTCAGATAAACACTCAAATTAAAGGTCGGTTGCAAATCAGCAATCTGGAACTTTCGTTTTTTAAAGGGTTTCCCGGAATTACGTTTTTGCTGCACGATCTTTCTTTGGAAGACAGTGTATGCAAAGGACAAAACAAACCCATTTTGACAGCCAAAAATTTATTCGTTAAGGTGAACGTTTGGTCGTTAGTTCATAAGCAAATAAAGATTGAGCGCATTTGGATTTGTGATGCGGAAATAAACATTCATACCGACGAAAATGGAAATGCGCATACCGATATTATAAGTAATATTTCGCGGAAAAAAATAGAAACGAAAGCGTTTGTGGTCAATATTGAAAACCTTCGTTTCGTTTATAAAAACCCAACCAGAAGAAAATATTTCGATATAAATCTAAAAGATGGTGAAGGGCACTTTAAAAAAAATATAAACGGATGGAATGCAAGCCTGTCTTTGGTTTCAAAAATATCAAGCTTGTGCTTTAATACAGATAAGGGCAGCTATGCAAAGGGTAAAACAATAAAAGGTGAATGGCAAATAAGCTTTGATGATGGTTTGAAAAAATTGACTGTTTCTGATAATTCTTTGTTGATAGATGAAGACATTATTCAAGGAACTGCTACTTTTTTTCTTGCTGAAAATCCAGTCAAATACGAACTCAAACTCACAAATAAAGCAATTTTGTATAGAAATGCGACAGCAATTCTACCTGAACAAATGTCTCAAAAGCTTGCTTTTGTAAACCTGAAAAAACCGCTCAGTTTAAAAGTATTATTGGATGGACGAATGAGGTATAAAGACACTCCAGCCGTTTTCATAAATTGGCAAACATCAAGCAACATTCTTTCATTGCCTTTAGGTGATATTTTTGATTGCTCTTTAGTTGGAAATTTTACAAATAAAAATAACCTTGGACAAGGTCGTACTCAGAACAATCCCAGTGTGCAATTATTTCATGTTCACGGAACATGGCAACGCATTCCTTTTGATGCAGACACACTATTAGTCAGCAATTTGTCCTACCCTATATTGGATGGAAATTTTAGATCAATTTTTAAGCTTTCTCAACTAAATAATGTATTAGGGAGTAAAAGCTTTCTTTTCCAATCGGGAAATGCAACTGCTCAAATTCGATATCATGGGGGCATTCGTAAGACCGACACTACAAAGGCTTATGTGTATGGATTTATCAACACGGACGATGCTACGTTTTCTTATGTACCTCGACTCATGCACTTTTCAAAATGCGCTGCAGTGGTGCGTTTTGACGGAAGAGATGTTAATGTTCCTAAATTGGAAATTACCAGTGGTTCATCCACAATAATGATGAGTGGCTCTGCAAAAGATTTTCTGAGTTTGTATTATACAGATCCCCAAAAAATGATGATAGCATGGGATCTAAGAAGTAACTATTTGAATTTGGCAGATTTTGCCCCCTTGTTTAGTAAGCGAAGACAAACAGCCAATGTTGATTCTTCCAAGCTGAAAACCTTATCTGACAAGCGAATTGCAAAGATAGCTACAGCAATGGACAGAATTATGGAAGAGAGTAGTGTACACGTCAATATTTCGATAGATAGCTTAACCTACCGGCATTTTTCAGCCGGTAGAATAGCCGCCGAAATGACACTTCATGATCAGGTTATTGCAATTAAGAAAGTGCAACTACATCATGCAGATGGAATATTGTTGGCTGATGCTACTATCAGGCAAGAAGAAGGCCCTAACCCCTTTCACTTGACAACTCAAATAAAGGATGTGAATGTGGAAAAATTTTTTGCTGCTTTTGATAATTTCCATCAAAAAACACTCAGTGCAGAAAACCTAAAAGGAAGATTTTTTGCCAATGCAGAACTTACTGGAAGCATTTATGACAACGGAATTTTGATGCCCTATTCATTGGGTGGAATTGTTTCATTTAATTTTAAAAATGGAAGTCTAAATAATTTTGCTCCACTCATAAAATTGGGTAAATTAATTTTTCCTAATCGTGATTTTTCGAACATCCGAATTGCCAAATTACACAACACTCTTCAGATAGCCGGCAATAAGATTTTTATTCCCCCTATGTTTCTCGAAAGTAGTGTGTTGAATGCTCAAATAGAAGGTGTGTATGGATTTAAGTCCGGGACAAATATCAAAATAGATGTGCCGCTACGTAATCCTCAAAAAAATGCCCATGTTCTTAGTGATAGCTTACGCGAAAGGTTAAGCATGAAAGGAATTGTCCTTCATCTGCAAGCAATAGATGGAAAAAATGGATCAAAAATTCGATTACGAAATGCTAGAAAATAAATTTAGAAAAAATAGATGAACGTATAATTTCTACACTCTGTAATAGATCGGATGATTAAAGCTTTTTATTTCTCTATGTTTCTAAGGTTTAATCTCAAGAATAGTTTAAATTATTTATGGCTTTATTACGATGAAACGTTGATTTAAAGTAGCCCTTCCAACTTTTTACTTTAAATCGGTACTATTATTTTCAGGCTGATATTTTGCCCCATATTGTATATTCCATAATGTCCGGTAGGGGAATAGTTGTAATATTCAAAATATTTAAGTCGGTTTAAATTTGACTGGTAAGCTCTGTCAAAGAGGTTGTTTGCTTGGAACGTAATTTGAATGGACTTCGTTTCGTTGAATTTAATTTCAGCATTGAGTCCTAAGTTGAAAAGGGTATAGCTTGGCGTAGCGGTTTCTGTTTCACTCAATCCTAAATAACGATTTTGGGCATTGTTAAATTCCATTTCAAACCTTGGGGTTAATGATACTAATTTTTCTTTTTTAGGTTTTATTTCGTACGCTATTTCGCTCATTAGTTTTAGTGGTGGTATCAACGGTAAATATTCACCTTCAACACCTTTGCCTTTGAAAGTAGGATTTTTATTTGTTCCATACACAAAACTCAAGCTATTGTCCCAGCGGAATCCTTTTAGTTTTTCCGGATGTAGGGCAAATCCTATTTCAGAACCATACAAATGGGCTTCTGCTTGTTGGTATTGATAGGTCCTGTTACCTTGGGCATCCAAAATGGGATTACCTTGGGCATCCGCAACAGTTTCCATATAGATGTAATTTTGAATATTGTTATTAAAAAAACTTGCTTCTGCCGAAAAGTCTTTATACCTGATACTGATTCCTAAGTCTTCTTGAAATGAAAATTCGGGTTTAAAATTTCTGTTTCCTAAATAGATGATGTGTGCTCCGGGATCCAATCCGTTACTTCCGATTTCTGTGATATTGGGCGAACGATAAGCTCTCCCAATATTCGCTTTTAGGCTGATGTGTTGAGATGCCTTAAATGTTGCCCCAATACTTCCACTTACACCGTGAAAAGTCTTTCGGTATTTTGGAAATTGCAATTCGGCAGTGGGGTCGGTAACAGTGGATTGTTGTTCAAAACCTGTTTCAGGATTTATTCCTACATAAAAGTCATTCCATTGTACGTGTCTTAAATCATAACGAACTCCTCCGCTAATACTCCATTTTTCTTTTTTCCATTTTGCATATAAATATAAACCGCCATCGTATAAATCATAATCAGGAATCGGGAAATCGGTGGCGTCTTTACTCTTGTTGTTTTGCAACATTCCATTGATTCCCATAGAGGTTTCAAAATTGGCAAATTTTGGCGAATTATAGCGTATCCCGTAATTTAATGTGTTTAGTCGCATAGACATACCTGCTTGTTTGGGCGCTGTGGGGTGATTAAATTCTCTTCGGATATTTTGTTGTCCACCTAATATGAAATCTATATCCCCTTTTCCTATTTCATAAAAACTGTGCAAATACAGCCTGTAATGCTGTATATGCTGCGCCAAATCGGGAATTTTATATGAATTCAATTCTTTGTCCGAAACAACAGGTCTTGTTGTGATGTCGTCATCATCGCCTTCAAATATTTGCTTTGTAAATTTTCGGGTTAATGGGTCTCTACTTCCATCCGGAATTCCCTGATGATTGTCATAAAGGGTAAAATTTAGGTGTGTGTAACCTTTGCTTGATTTGTAACCAGCCAAAGCGGAAAAATTGCTTTCCCTAAAATTGGTCAGATACACTCGCCCATCAATTGGATTTCTATAATTCTTCGCCATTCTGTAAGAACCACGCAATGCAAATAAAAAACGGTTGTCAGAATAATTGAGATTCAATCCATTTCCAATCAAATTATTGTTGGTATGATATTCAGAAGTGTATTTTCCGTGAATCTTCCCGTCGTTTTCATTGGGTATTTTGGGAAATAAACTGATTACTCCCGCAATAGCATCACTTCCGTACAATAAACTTGCGGGACCTTTAATCACTTCGGCTTTGTCAATGTTGTAGTCGTCCACTTCTAAACCGTGTTCATCGCCATACTGCTGGCCTTCCTGACGAATTCCATCATAAAGTGTGAGTACTCGGTTATAGCCTAAACCGTGAATAAAAGGTTTTGAAATATTGGGTCCTGTTTTAACTGCATTTAACCCGGGAACTTTTTTTACTAAGGCGTCTATAATGTTACTTTCAGATGTTTTTTCTATTTCTTTTGGAGATACGGCGATAATAGAAATCGGGTTTTCTCTAATCTTAGTTGCCCTTGTAACCCCCGTTATAACCACATCCTCTAATAATGTACTTTCAGCATGTAAAAACACCTGATAATAATCCTTATTCGGTAATATTTGTAAGCTATCTCTCTCATATCCTGGGGTTTGGAATATTAAAAATAGGTTATCCTCGCTTTCTGAAATCTGGATTGCGAAGTTTCCTTTTTTGTCTGTAGTTGTTTTGATTTGTTCTATGGGTTGGAATACGTTACAAAACTCAATGGGAGCTTTCGTATCTGCATCCTGTATGGTACCGAAAACGGTTCTTTGTTGAGCGTAAATATGCGTATTTGTACAAGCAAACACTAATAGTAAAATTGTATTTTTCATTAAGCTAAATGAATTGTTTCAATGACAAAATTAAAAAGTTAGATAAACCTAACAAATATAATTAGTAAAATCCTTTTTATCTTTGCATTATGGTATCACAAACAGAGGAAAATTATCTAAAGGCTTTGTTTCATTTAACTTGTGAATCAGAACATAAAATCGAAGCTGGCACAAATGAATTGGCTGTTTATTTGGAGGTAAAACCTGCAACTGTCAATGATATGCTTAAAAAATTAAAAGAGAAAAAATTTGTTTCCTATGAGAAGTATGGAAAAATTACTTTAACTAAAAAAGGGAAAAGCATTGCGGTTGAAATTGTGAGAAAGCACCGTTTGTGGGAAACATTTTTATATGAAACGATGAATTTCACTTGGGATGAAGTCCACGAAGTAGCAGAGCAATTGGAGCATATCAAGTCTCAAAAATTGGTAGAGCAATTAGAAAAGTTTTTAGGTTTTCCAGAAATTGATCCACACGGAGACCCGATTCCTAATGCAGAAGGGGAGATAAAAAAAATAGTTCGGAAATCTCTTTTTGAAATAAGCATTGGAGCTGTTTGTAAATTGGTTTCTGTAAAAGATGGTAGCGTAGCATTTTTGCAATATGTCGGAAAGTTGGGTATGGGTTTAAACTGTAAAATTAAAGTTATTAGTCGTCAGGAATTTGATGGGTCTATGGAAATAGAGGTCAACAGTCAACGTTTTACAGTCAGTCAAAAATTTGCAAATAATTTGTTTGTTGTTTGATGATTAGGGGTGGAACTGTGACTTGCCCTACTAAAAGTTGACTCTTTTTTTAGATTATAATTTCAATAGTAACTAAAGATATTGTATAAATATACATGGTAATGAATAGTATTGAATGTCTATTATGAGGTAAAAAAAGTTCTAACATTCCCAATGTAAAAGGCTTGTTTACGAATCCCGAACACTTGATACATCCACCTTACTTTAAAAGCTTTTTCTTTATGCGCTGTATCTCGTTAGCTAAGTGTTAGGGTAAAAGCTTTTATGGGAGTTCTATCGCTGTTTCTTTCTCAAATTGAATAATCGCGTGTTCTGTTGGAAATTCTTGATATACTATAGTTCTTCTATTTTCTCTCAGAGTATTTTGAGATCCTGGTCTTTGCTTATAGATTTTGATTCATAGATAGTTAATTTTTGCACCAGTAATCTATAGTGTATTTCATTCTGAGAACGACTGCCCAAGTTGGTAAAGACAAAAACACGTCGTTGTTTGTTATTCCAAAAGTGTCAAAATATTTGGTGATTTGATTTTATTAGCTTGCTATAAAATGGTCAGAATTAAAACTCGATTTCCTGTTTATAAGTTGATTTAAATCTTTTTCATAGCGTTCTGGTTATGGATCATAAACGGTTACAAACGCTTATGATCGAGAATAAATACTTTTTATCCGACTCTTGCATGTTGCCAGTCGCATCTTTGCATTGCCAATTCAAATAAAGGCATTTTTCAATTAACCATTAAAAAACAGATGAATTATGACAACGAAGAACAAAGTACAACTGATCGGACGCATGGGAATGAACCCTGAATTGAACACATTACCCACCGGCACGAAAATGACAAAGTTTAGCCTTGCGGTAAACGAAGGGTATAAAAACAGTCAGGGCGAATTTGTAAATCAAACTTTTTGGTTCAATTTAGTGGCTTGGGGCAAAACAGCCGAAGAAATCGTGAAGAACTTTGAAAAAGGTAACGAAGTAGCAATCGAAGGAAAGTTGCAAAGTCATGAATATGCCGATAAAGAAGGCATCAAACGTCGTTCTATGGATATATTAGTGAATCAAATTGTAAAACATGATAGTTAATGGTAAGATGCCATACCATCAATATCAAGCAACAAATCATTAAATAAAATCAATTATATATAATATACTTTGGAAAATTAAAACTATATAAATTAAGATTTTATTATGCCTGTATGTTTAACATTAGCAAGTTTAATTATTGACAAAAACGCCATTGATAAGAAATACAAAGGCGGTGTTCATCAATTTCGACATGACTATTTTAACCAACAAGGAGAGGCAAGCCAAGAAGATGATGAAATTTTTTTGATTGCCAGAATGAATTGGGATGAATATGATTGAGACAATTTTATTAAAATGGGATTTGAGTATGACCAAGTAGCAGAATTTTCAAACGACTATGTGATACATCAACGAAATTACGGATATTTATGGCAAGTAGATTGGATTGAGGATAATGAGTTTTACGCATAGCATATTAATGCAAAAGACGAGTTGAAAAGTAAAGCAAATAAATTTGGAGATATTACAATGGATGATCTTGAAAAAATACATAAAAATGGTCAAGAACCCTTTATTCCGCTGACACAGAAGAATAGTAATACTCATCCAATTGTACTTTCACTTAAATTATCTAACACCTTATACAATGACTAACAAAATAACGAAAGATGACACATCCTTGATTAATATTTTCCTGAGCCAAAAAGGTATTGCAAGTGGAATGAATGTAAGGTATTTAATAAATGAACCAATGCCTATGTAAAAATCCAAAGAGATTTTCAATGAATGACTTACCCGTCAACCGTTGAAAGGGTTATCAATTTGGTGAAATTCCGGAAATGGCTAATGAATGATTACGAAAGGAATTTTCACATAAAAAATCAAAGCTTGATTTTTTATTCGTAAATAGATGTCTAATATTTATTGGGCATCTACTTTTTTCTCCTCTTCCTTGAAAGAATTATTTGAAATTTTGCTAGTAATTTATTTCATTTCAAAGCGGAAAATAGGGCTATATTTATTTGCCTAATTTGCTTTCTAATTCTAACACTTTTGTTTCGTTAATTTTAAGGTTGTATGCGGCAGTGAACAAACGGTTCAATGCTTGCACATAGCTGTTTTCAGCTTCTCTGGTTTCAATGCTGGTGGCAATACCAGCACGGAAACGAGCTTCTTGAATCATGAGATTTTCCTTGGCAAAATGAATGTTTTCTTGCTCTAATTGATAGGCTGAAACGGCTAACTGATAGGCTTTCCAGATAATTCGATATTGGCGAGAAATATCAGTCCGTTGACGATCTAACAAAAGTTCTTGTCGCTTGGCTTCTAATCCGGCAACTTTCATTTGAGTTCGTAGTGTTCCGCCTTGATAAATAGGAAGATTGAGGTTTAGCCCGCTGCTGGGTCCGAAACTTCGGTTGAATAAAGCAAAGCCAGCTTGGCTTTGTGAATGACTAAAATTATAGCCTACATTAACGCCAAGCGAAGGAAGTAGATTGGTATGTGAAATGCGTTCGCTTAGGTGTGCTAACTCAAGATTTCGTTTGGCTATATTAATAGACAAATTGGAATTTGCTAATCTTGATGGGTCAGACGGAGTAAGATTGGGATTGAGGTTTAAAGAGTCATCAACTTGATAGGTGTTAAAAGGATCAGCACCCATAAGGAAGTTTAAATCACCAAAGGCAGCATTTAAGTTGTTCATTAAGGCTAAAGAGTCTGATTGTCTGGCGTTGTAATCCACTCGTGCTTGCAAATAATCTACTTTGGCAGAAAGTCCGGTTTCATATTGCATTTGCGTTAGTGACATTCTTGTTTTTGCTAATGACAATGCGGTATCAGTAGCTGCTCGTTGTTGTTGTTGCCAAACAGCATTTGAGTATGCTTGAATTGTTTGTGAAATGGTTGCCTGCATTTGTTGCTGGAGCTGTATTTGGGCTAATTGGTCCAAAGCTTTCAGTTGGCTACGAATAATCCAAGCACGACCAGCTGCAAACAGGGTATAATTGGCCAAAATGCCTGCATTATAGCTTAATGTTTGTGCGCCGGACACATCTTGCACACGTCCGTCTGCAAATTCCATGTGTGTGTTTGCAGAACTTAGGTTTATTCCGCCACTGCCATTTATAGAGGGTAACAGTCCTGCATTTCCTATCGTATTTCGAGTGCCGGCTTCTTGTGCTAACACTGCTATAATTTTTATGTCATAATTATGTTCCAAAGATCGAGAAACGGCATCTGGAAGGGTGAGTCGTTCAGATTGAGCCTTTGCCAAAAGCACACCCATCAATAAGAAGGTAATTAAAAGTGCAATTCTCATTTACTCAGCTAATTTTTCGATGGTGGAAATTTGTGTTGGTTTTTTTCTGGATAGCAAACTGTACATGACAGGCACTATGAATAATGAGAGAATCAATGAAAATAAAACGCCTCCTACTATGACTATTCCTAACGGAATGCGGCTGGAAGAAGCAGCACCCAATGACAAGGCTAAAGGTAAAGCACCAAATGCCATAGCAAGGCTGGTCATCAGAATTGGGCGAAGTCGCATTGAGGCGGCATAAATAGCAGATTGCACCGCTGAAGTTCCTTTGCTACGAATGTGATTAGAATACTCCACAATCAAAATTCCATTTTTGGTTACTAAGCCGATAAGCATAATCATTCCAATTTCTGAAAAAATGTTAAGCGTTTGCCCAAAAAGTGATAGCGAGAGCACAGCACCGGCAATAGCTAATGGCACGGTGAGCATAATGATAAAAGGATCAATAAAACTTTCAAACTGTGCTGCCAGAATAAGATAAATTAAGACTAAGGCAAGTACAAATGCAAATAGGGTATTCGATGAACTTTCTTGATAATCTTTTGATGAGCCGGCTAAAGAGGTGGAGAATGTTTCATCGGCAATTTTTTGTTTCTGTAATTGTGCATAAATATCATTCATAGCCTTTATGCCATCGCCAATTGTTTTTCCAGGAGCCAAGTTTGCTGAAATGGTTGCCGATTTATAACGGTTGTAATGGTATATCTGCGAAGGGCTGGTGGTTTCTCTGGTGATGATTACATTGTCTAAAGAAATAAACTGCCCAATATTGTTTCGCACATAATATTTGGTTAAGTCTTCTGGGCGATCACGATCAGCACGAGCGACTTGTCCCATTACTTGATATTGTTTACCACTTTTAGTAAAATAACCAAATCGGTGATTGCTTAATGCTAATTGTAATGCTTCAGCAACATCAGCAACATTGATTCCCATGGCAGATGCTTTAGCCCTATCAATAGTTATCGTTAACTCTGGTTTGTTGAACTTCAAATCAACATCTACACCTTGAAAAGTGTGGTTTTGGTTGGCCAAATCTAAGAATTGGGGTAAAACTTTTGAAAGCTTTTCAAAGTCAATATTTTGCAAAACAAAAGCAACTGGAAAGGCACTCCCACCCCGTTGAACAGCAATTGTTTGTTCTTGAATGGCAAAGGCACGACCGAAGTTGAATTTCATCATATTTCGGTTTACAGACTGTACGATTTCATTTTGGGTTCTTGTTCGTTTGTCAGGGTCTGATAAACGAGTCATTATAAAGCCGGTATTTACAGCACCACTACCTGTAAAGCCGGGAGCCGTCACTGAAAGAAGGATTCTACGTTCAGGAACTGAATCAACTATAACACCAATTAATTGATCCATATATTTGTCCATGGCATCAAAAGAGGTGCCTTCAGGAGCGGTTGCTTGAATACGAAAGCGACTACGATCTTCAAGGGGGGCAAGTTCGCTTTGTAAATTTTTCCCTAAAATAAAGATGATGGCAATAGATGAAACCATGCCAACAATAGCCACCCATTTATGACGCATAATCCAAACTAAGCCTTTCTTATAGCTTTGCTCCAGCCATTGAAAAAAGGGTTCTGTTTTTTTGTAGAAGGTAGAGGGTTTGTGGTTGCTTCTTGTCAAATAGACATTCAGAACCGGAGTAAGTGTTAGAGATACAAACGCTGATACAAGTACCGCTCCGGCTACTACAATACCAAACTCTCGAAACAGTCGCCCGGTAAAGCCCTGAAGAAAAACGATAGGAAGAAATACAACAGCAAGTGTAATAGAGGTGGATATAACTGCAAAATATATCTCCTCACTTCCTTCTTTTGCAGCACGGTGTTTGTCCATGCCAGCCTCTATTTTTTTATAAATATTTTCGGTAACTACGATTCCATCATCTACCACCAAACCTGTAGCCAACACAATGGCTAACAAGGTTAGTATATTGATGGTAAAGCCTGCCATATACATGATAAAGAATGCTGCAATCAAGCTAACCGGAATGTCTATCAATGGTCGAAATGCTATCAGCCAATCGCGGAAAAAGAGATAGATAATGATGATCACCAACACAAATGAAATAAGCAAGGTCTCTTCTACTTCTGAAATTGAATTTTTGATAGTAACCGTGTTGTCCATGGCGATATCAACATGGAAATCGGCAGGAATATCTTTTTTTAGTGCATCATATCGTTTGTAAAATTCTTTAGCAATAGCTACATAGTTGGAGCCCGGTTGCGGCACAACAGCTAATGCAATCATAGGAACACCGCTTTCTTTTAAAACAGTTTCTTCATTTTCAGGTCCCAATAATGCTTGCCCCAAATCGCGTAAATGAATGTCAGTTCCATTTACATTTTTGATGATTAAGTTATTGAAATCCTCTTCTGTTTGTAGCCTTCCAAACGTTCGAACGGCAAGCTCTGTATTGTAGCCATAAATTTTCCCGGAGGGAAGTTCAACATTTTGCTGATTTAAGGCGTTAGAAATATCCGTAAATGATATGCCATACCCCGACATTTTCATAGGGTCAAGCCATAGGCGCATGGCATAACGTTTCTGCCCCCAAATTTGAATGCTACTTACGCCCGGAATAGTTTGTAATCTTTCTACTAAAACATTTTCTGCATATTCAGTAAGCTGCATCGGGTTTTTAGTGTCACTCTGCACCGTCATAGAAAGGATAGGCACAGCACTGGCATCCGCTTTAGAAACTACAGGTGGTGCATCTATGTCTTGAGGTAAACTCTTGATAGCCTGGGATACTTTATCCCGCACATCATTAGCGGCGGCTTCCAGATTGCTGCTTAGGTCAAATTCAACGGTTATGTTGCTGGTTCCTTGTGCACTGGTTGATGAAATATTTTTGATGCCCGCAATACCATTTATGGATTTCTCAAGCGGTTCAGTAATTTGAGATTCTATGATATCGGGATTTGCGCCGGCATAGGATGTTTGAACGTTTATGATGGGCGGGTCAATAGAAGGGTAGTCCCGAATACCCAGAAAACTATATCCAATTACGCCAAATATCACAATGATGATGTTCATTACGATAGCCAATACCGGACGGCGTAATGAAAGCGATGGTAAACTCATTTAGTCGTTTTCAGTGGTGTGCAAAGATAGGGAGAAGTGTCAGTCTGCTACTATTGATTTGCTTATACAGCAATAGTAGAAAAATGATTAGTCGTAACTCCATGAATGTTCAAAAGAAGAACAATGAGAAAAATATTTCTAATGCTGAAAAAAGCGATTTTCAAGATAGAAATTAATACCCTCTTCGCTCTTTTCGTTCTACATAATTCATAAAAGCACGATTAGCAACTCTGTTCCCGCCGGGTGTTGGATAGTTTCCTGTAAAATACCAATCACCTTTGTTTTTAGGACAAGCATCATATAGTCCTTCTATGCTTTGATAGATGATGTCAACACCTGCATGAACGTCATCGGGGCGAAGCATGATTGCAATTTTTTTGCTGATTTCTTCGGCAGTAAAAGGTTCGTAAATGGCTTTTACCAAGTTTATGTCAGATAAAGTATTGTCTGCTTCTGCTTGCAGACATCGTTGATAGGTTTGCTCTATGATATCTTCTTTATGTCGGTCTTGTAAAAGGGCAATGGCAGCTTGAAAGGCAATAAAATCACCCATTCTGCTCATGTCAATTCCATAGCAATCGGGATATCGAATTTGTGGTGCGGATGATACAATGATAATCTGCTTGGGTCCTAATCTGTCGAGCATTTTAATGATGCTTTGACGTAGGGTAGTGCCTCGCACAATACTATCATCAATTACAACCAATGTATCAACACCGGCATTTACAGTTCCGTAAGTAATATCATAAACGTGTTGCACCATTTCATCTCTTGTTGCATCTTCCGTAATGAAGGTGCGCATTTTTACGTCTTTGATAGCAATCTTTTCTATTCGCACTCGTCTGTTCAACAATTCTTTCATCTCGTCTTCAGAAAGATTGCGAGTAGTGATTTTTTGGATTTTAGTGTTATTTAAATAGTCTTCTAATCCTTTGATAAGCCCGTAGAAAGCGGTTTCTGCTGTATTAGGGATAAAAGAAACGATGGTATGTTTCAAATTGTTGTCAATGGCATCAAGTACTTTGGGAGCAAGGTTTCTACCAAGTGTCATTCGCTCCCGATAAATCTCTGCATCGCTCCCACGTGAAAAATAAATGCGCTCAAAACTGCAGGATTTTTGTTCTCGTGCAGGTAAAATTTCCACATCGGAAAAAGTGCCGTTTGCCTTCACAATAAGGGCATGTCCGGGCGTAATTTCTTTTACTTCTTCAAATGGCACATGGAAAGCAGTCATAATAGCCGGACGCTCAGATGCGGCAACTACCAATTCTTCATTTTGATAAAAATAGGCCGGGCGAATACCAGTGGGGTCACGAAGTATGAAACTATCTCCATTGCCAATTAATCCACCACATACATATCCACCTTCAAAATGGCTTGCAGCTTGTTTTAGAACGCCCTCAAGGTTTAAGTTTTCAGGAGAAGTTTCGTCAGCAAGACAGAGGTAATAATATACCATTTCTATCATGGCCCCCAAATCACTTTCTCGGATTGAGGTAGTAGGGTGGGCATCCAATAGCGAAAACATATCGGCGGTATTGACCAAGTTGAAATTCCCCGCCATAGATAAATTTCGAGTAGGGTTGATGTTGGTCTTAATAAAAGGATGACAAAACTCTACATTGTTTTTACCCTGAGTGCCGTAACGTAAATGTCCTAACATGACTTCGCCCATAAAGCGCATGTAGCCTTTCATTAAACCAGGATGCTTATGGAAATCAGGATACAATTTTTCCATCTCAGCCATTTCATTATTTAGGCTTTGAAAGATTTGGGCAATAGCTCCTGCTCCATTTTGTCTTTGTCGGAACATGAATTGGTTACCAGGAGTAACATCTAATTTTACTGTGGCAATTCCAGCTCCATCTTGCCCTCGATTGTGTTGCTTTTCCATAAGCAAATACAGCTTGTTCAGCCCAAAAAATGCTGTGCCGTATTTACGGTGGTAATAAGCTAAAGGTTTTAAAAGACGGATGTATGCAAGCCCGCACTCGTGGCGTATAACGTCAGACATGAGGCTGCAAAGATAGGTATGGTTTGAGAAATTGAAAGTTTCTCATCTTGATAGTATTGTCAAAATTTATTGGGATATAAATTCATGTTGTGATATCGCTAATCCTAAAATGAATAAAGCGTTGACAAAACTTGTTTTGTCAACGCTTTAAAACATATCAAAGGTTCTGTTTTGTCAACGTCTTAGCTGCATTTCTTCCCATACTTGATCATACATTTTTTTGGAATGAAAGCGAAGGCAAAATCCTAAAGAGTAGGTTGTATATCCATCATATTTGGCTGAGAAAACTGAATATTTATAACCATCTAAGTTGTCTGTAAAGGTGAAACGATAGCCTGCTTCTGCAAATACAGATATATGTTTGCTTATGTCATATCGAACGCCAAGACCGGCAGGAATAACAAATACTACACGATCCGGCTTATTGGCTGAGTCTTGCTCAATGCGATCCGGCGCGTCTAAACGAAAATAGCTACGATCCATTTTCGACCAGTCTCTTTGAGCATTTACAAATGCTACACCTACGCCCAAGTTTGCATATACACTCCAACGTTGAGAATGGGGCGCATCTAAAATGTATGAAGCAAATTTGCGACGACCCAATAAATCTGCTTCGCCCACAATAGAAAACTCACTAAGGGGTGACCAAAATTTATAGGCACGTTTTTGTCGCCATTCTTCTTGGAAATCGGCATCATTTCCGCTCAGTTTTCCTTGATAGTAGTTAGCTCGAACGGCAAATGTCGGACTGATATAATACTTTACATATAGACCTCCACCAAAGTTCATGTCTTTAAAATTACCATAAGGCTTGTCTGATAAATCGCCCTGATAAAGAAAACCGCTACCATTTGCACCGATTTCAATTACGGGTGAAAGCTCCATTGATTTGTGTTGCCCAAAAGAAGCAATGTTGCCTGAAAGGAGTAAAGCAGCAACGGATAGGCATTTTGTGATCTTTTTCATCTCTCTGATTATTTTACACAAAGGAAGATGTATGCGGAAAGATGAACATTATAAAGTATGCTCAATAACAATTCTTTTACATAAAAAAGAACGTAAACTATTTCTTCACTATGCCATAAAAAAGCACTGGAACATGCTCCAGTGCTTTGTTTTAATGAAGTACATAAATTGAAATCAAGCTCTTTTAAGTATCTTGTTTATTTCTTTGGTTTTCGATTTTGTTTGTTGCCTTGTTGTTTGTTCTTTTTTGGTTTTGTTTCTTGTTCAGGCATAGATACTAAGGTATAGTCGAGTTGGCGTTTTTCAATATTAGCAGCCACTACTTTGATACGCACTTTGTCGCCCAATCGAAACCTTAGTCCTGTATGTTGCCCAACCAAAGCATAGTCGCTTTCAATCAGTTGAAAATCGTCGTATTGCGAAAGGTCAGTAATAGATACCATGCCTTCACATTTATGTTCAATGGTTTCTGCCCAAAAGCCAAAGCTGGCAGTGCCGCTAATGACAGCATCAAATTCATCTCCAACATAATCTTGAAGGAATTCTACTTGTTTGTATTTATTGGCAAATCGTTCACAGTCCATTGCTTTTCGCTCCATTTCACTACAATGTCTGCATTGAACTTCTAAGTGCTTAATGGGTTTTATGTTTTGTTGAATACATTCAAATAGTATGCGGTGTACTAACACATCGGGATAGCGACGAATAGGTGATGTGAAATGACAGTAGTAGTCGAATCCAAGTCCATAATGCCCAATATTGTCTGTAGTATAAACTGCTTTAGCCATTGTGCGAATACCTAAACTTTCTAACACGTGCTGCTCCGGTTTGCCTTTTACAAATTCCAGCATTTCATTGAAAGAACGAGCAATACTTGCTGGCGTGTTTAAATCAAAACGATAACCAAAGCGAGACGCAAAGCTGGAAAACAAGCGCAATTTTTCTTCATCTGGAACATCATGAACACGGTACGGAAATGGTAGTGGTTTTTCCTTTACTGTGATTTTAGAAACATGTGTAGCAACATAACGATTTGCCAACAACATTAATTCTTCAATTAATTGATTGGCTTCTTTACTTTCTTTGATGACAATCCCTATCGGTTTTGCATTATCATCTAATTTAAAACGGACTTCTTGCGATGAAAAGTTGATAGCCCCTTTACTGAATCTTTCTTTGCGAAGTTGCTGAGTTATTTCATACAGTTTCATTAATGATTCTTTATGGTCGCCCTCTGCACCTTCAATCATCGCTTGCACATCTTCATAAGCAAATCGCCTTACGGAACGAATGACGGTTTTGCCAAGCCAATAATCTTTTACTTTTCCTTGAGAAGTAATTTGAAAAACGGCTGAGAATGTATAGCTGTCTTCATCCGGACGAAGTGAACATAGTTCATTAGACAACCGCTCGGGCAACATGGGTAATACCCTATCCGGCAAATACACACTGGTTGAACGCTTATATGCTTCCGCATCTAAAGGAGTTCCGGGGCGCACATAGTGCGAAACATCGGCAATATGAACACCAACTTCAAATAAGTTGTCTGAAATTTTCTTAAAGGAAATGGCATCATCAAAATCTTTAGCATCGGCAGGATCAATAGTAACGGTAAGCACACCTCGAAAGTCACGCCGATAGTGCAATTCATCTGAATCAATCCCTTCAGTCATTCGGGCTGTTTCTTCAATTACCTCATCGGGAAAATGCAAAGGAAATCCGTTGTCAACCAATATGCCTTGCATAGCACGTTCATTGTCGCTGGCATTGGTCAGAATGCTGACTACTTCACCTACGGGATTTTTTGTTTTGGGCGACCATTCAATGATTTTTACAATAGCAGCATCTCCATTTTTGCCTTCATGCAGCAAATTCAGCGGAATAAAAATATCCACCGACATATTAAGTTTGTCGGGAATCAAAAAAGCAAAATGTTCTTTCTCTTCAAGCCGTCCGGTAAATTCATTTTGATGACGTTTCAATACCTCTTTTATGATCCCTTCGCGTCTGCCGTTTTTAGATCGGGCAGGCAACAGTTCTATGCGCACTTCATCACCATCTAAAGCCGTACCCAATTTTTCAGGCTTCACCATGATGTCTTTTTCCTGCCCTTCAACAGACACAAATCCGATTCCACTCTTCACTATCTCTAAAATTCCTTTTAGCTCTGTACTGTGGTCTTGTATCTTTTTCTTTTTTCCTTTTTTATGTCCCATTCTTTTTTCCTTTTTGATTAAAGCAATCTTTATCAATTGCCTTGACGTGTAAGTTCAATACTTTTTTTGATGATTGAGCAGGCCGTAACAATTTCTTCATCCTTAATGGTTAATGGTGGGGCAATTCTTAAAGCATTGGAAGCATAAAGAAACCAATCGGAAAAAATACCGGCTTCTAAGCAGTGACCAAGTACTTTTAGCACTTGTTCATGATTGTCTAAATATAGGGCTAATAATAATCCGCTACTATTTATCCGCTTAATGTCGGGATGCGATAAATGCTGATGAAATAAAGCTTCTTTTGCTTGTACAGTTTCAAATAGTTTGTCTTTCAACAAAAGTTGAAAAGCAGCTTCACCTGCTGCACAACATACCGGATGCCCGCCAAACGTAGTGATGTGCCCCAAGACGGGATTTTCCGTCAAGGTTTGCATGATTGTTCGGTCGGAAATAAAAGCACCTAAAGGCATTCCACCACCCAATGCTTTTCCTAAAAGCAATATGTCAGGCTCAATTTCATATTGTTCAAATGCCCACAGAGAACCGGTTCTGCCAAACCCGCATTGAATTTCGTCCAGCACTAATAAGGTTCCGGTTTGGGTACATTTTTCTCGTATTTTCTTTAACCAATTATTTTTAGGAGTTAAGACTCCAGCTTCAGCTTGAATAGTTTCTAAAACAACACATGCAGTTTGGTCATCTATGGCTTGAATAAATTCTTCACTATTGAAGTCGTAATGATGAACACCAGGCATCAATGGTCGAAAGGCATTTCGCCAATACTCATCACCCATGATTGCTAATGCACCTGTGGTATTACCATGATAGCTTTTGTTTGCAGCTATAATCTTAGGACGACCGGTAAATCGTTTTGCCAGTTTTATGGCACCTTCAGTAGCTTCTGCACCGGAATTGGTAAAATAAACACTATTTAAATTTTGTGGTAAATGTTGTGTCAGTTGGGTGGCATACAGCACTTGTGGGGACTGAATCAATTCGCCATAAACCATGATGTGCATATAGGCGTTGCATTGATCCTTTACGGCATTCACTACCTCTTCTCGGCTATGACCAACATTACAAACACTAATACCACCAATTAAATCCAGATATTTTTTTCCATCCACATCCCAAAGATGACAGTCTTTTGCTTTTGAGATATGGAGGGCAATAGGGGAAGGTGAAGTTTGTGCGAGATGTTGCTGAAATAAGGTGCGAATATTCATTCAGCAAAGTTAGATGGCTATTCAATTTAGTTTACTAAATTCCAACTAAAACCCATACGCAACATGGCATCTTGTATTGGGTAGCCCGGTGCTGCAATGATATTTCTAGCACCAAAGATTTTCTGTAATTGATCTCCCATCAAGAAAGCACGAAAGCTCTTAACTTTAAAATTGAAAAATAAACCGACTTCAGGTGCATTAGTCAAATTATAAGTGTTTTGAAAATAGAAGCGATTAAAAAAGGGCTCATATCCGGCCGGTTGATAAGCACTATGCCAACGAAAATCCAATCCTGTCGCTATTTTCAGTGCGTTGCCAAATAATCTGGTTTCAAGGCTCAATTGATGCCTACCCATAAAGGTGGGTACATTGATGGGTGCATTAGTTGTTTTTTGTTGAAAAGCTAATTCGTTGTCTAATATCCAATGCTTCCAAGCAAAAATCTTTTTAGCACTGATTTGAGTCAGATTGAATGCTGGTGCATATTGATCGAATTGAAGATTTGAATTGATGAAGATATAGTTGGCAATAACATAATTGTTCAGTGTGGCACTTGCATTTAAGGTAGGAATGAATGTAGAAAGTTGGAATCGTGTTTGACTTTCTTTAGAAAATGTTTGGGTTTGTTTGAAATATTGATTGGCGTAAAGGGTATAGCTATAGGGCGCTGTATTTAACGATTGTTGAAATCCGACTTGCACATTCCCACGCCCGTTATTGAACTCTTTGCCAACTTTAGCATTAAAATTAAAATCTCCGGCAACAGTTCCCGTAAAAAACAGCTTGGCATTAGCACTATACAGCCATTGTCCGGCTTCTTTTGCTTCTTTTTTTAGCCCACCGAAAATATAGTTGCTAATTTCGTCTTGCCGTTGTGAGCCGGTAATATATTCGGTTCGAAAGCGATCGAAACGATTGCCTATTCCTGCAAAAAATTGTATTCCATTTTGGTCAGAGCCAGCAAAACCTTGTAAGGATAATCCATTGTCAAAATAAAACCAGGTTTGCCTTGAAAAAACGGAATCGCCTGATTGAAAGTTTTGCTGAAAAAAATAAGCATAACGAAGAGAGTCGGGAGCTAAGTCTTTAAATTGATATTTTTCAGTGCTAAGTCGAAACGTATGTTCAATTCGAAATCGTGGTTTGAGTACTTTGAAAAATTGTGTAGAATCTTCGTTGTAAATGGTGTCTGTTCTACCTAAAGTATAACTATGGTTTAAAAACAGGGTAAAATCCCTTTGTAAGGTTGTAACAGAAGATCTTCGTGTACTGTAAGCAGTGTTTTGGAATGCAACAGGAATTGTTCGTTTGTCGCCAAAGCCGGGTGTAGTGAGGAAACTATCAGTTATTATTCCGCCATTTTCATCATTTTGCAATTTGTTGTACACCAAAGCGAGTTTCAGAGCATAGTGTTGGTTTTTACTGATATAGTTGGTAGTGAGATTGGCTAAATCATGGTTTGTGCGTTGAATGTTATAGTAGCCGGGGGCATTTATTTTTCGATAGTTCGCTGCAAAATTCCATCGAGGTGAAATGTTTTGCGTGTGAAATATTTCAGCTATTTGCTCTGCATGGCTGCCCAAGTGATAGGTGAAAATGCTGAAAGGACGAGTTGTGTTGTAGTAACACATACTATCCACTTGAAAACGATACACATCAAACGTATGATAGCCAAGTGTAGGCGCAACACGGCTTTCGGGGGTGAAAAATAAATTGATTGCAGGTGAGCCTAAGTTACCCAAATTGCGCATCCAGGGTTGTGAAAATGGTCGGCGATGAAAAAAATGAATGGATGAATCTGGGTAGTCTTTTAGATCACTATTTCCTTTTCTAAAGTAAATTCTTGCAGGTTCATCACGCCATTGGTTGTTGTTGGTTTTGTTTGTTGTGTCTTTATGTGGTGCATTTTGTAAAGTAACAGGAGTGCCCGTCATGGGTGTAGTCATTTGCTGGGCTGAAACATTTGCATATATGATGAATAGTAGCATTGTTAGCAATAGTTGCTTTTCAATAGTTGCTTTTCGTTTATCACAAAATGTTTGCACGGATTGACTCATGAAAGGGATTCTAAGCTATTTGAAATCAAGATATTTGCTGAATTAAATCGGCAACTAATCCGGCAAGCTTTGGCGCAGCGGCATTGGCAGCTTCTAATACTTCTTCGTGTGAAATAGTATTTAAATCTTCTCGAATGCCGATATCTGTTACTACACTAGCTGCAAAAACTTTCATGTCACCATGGCGAGCAACTATCACTTCAGGTACCGTACTCATACCCACCACATCTCCTCCTATCACTTGAAGCCAACGATATTCGGCATGGGTTTCAAAAGTTGGTCCTTGCAAGCCAACATATACACCGGTATGAATTTTTAAGCCTTTGCCTTTCGCTATTTTTTGTGCTGTTTCTATCAACAAACGGTTATAGGGTTCGCTCATGTCTTGAAAACGAACACCTAAACGTTCATCATTTCGACCCCTTAATGGATGTTCGGGAAATAGGTTGATGTGATCATTGATAATCACCAAATCACCTACTTGATAGTTTGTATTCATGGCTCCGGCAGCATTAGAAACAATTAAAGTTTCTACCCCCAAAGCTTTCATTACTCTTACGGGAAAAGTAACCGTTTCCATGTCATAACCTTCGTAGTAGTGAAAACGGCCGGCCATCAATACCACATTTTTACCGCCTAATTTTCCGAATACCAATTTTCCGGCATGTCCCTGAACAGTAGATACCGGAAAGTTTGGGATGTCGTGGTATGCAATTTCAACCTCTTTTTGAACAATATCTAAAAGTCCACTCAGCCCGCTTCCCAATATTATTCCTACGCTTGGCTGATCTTCAATTTTTTGGCGAATGTGTTGTGCCGTATGCTGTATTTTGTCAAACAGGCTCATGTTGCTCGATTAGGGACGCAAAATAACTATAAAGAAGCTCCCGTTTGTAAGGTCTCTGTGGAAGCTTGCTGCGATTGCATAAATTGTTCAACAGCAGCTGGCCCGGCAAAGGAAGGCAAATCCAAGCAATGTCTTTGTTCAATGACCTCCATTAATGCTTTTCGCTCCAAGTGCTGCCCAACCAATAATTTCATGTTTTTTCCTGCTAAAAAAAGTACTTTGTTTTTCAAACGAATACGTCTTGTCATGCGGGCTATCACCAGAAAAAATAGCCCGAGAATAGCCACTAATGTATGAACGGCAATACTCAAAACTTCTGCATCATGAAGTAAGTTTAAATCGGAAGGGTTGTGCAGATACCGAATACGGCTCAGTTGGTTGAATGGATAAAAAAGATTTAAAGCGATAGTAGCTGCAAATAAACCAATAGCTATTAAGTAGCAGAATATTTCAGTTGATAGTAGCAGAAATTTACCGGCTAAACGATAAGCTGCCGGCTGCCGCAATGATTTAGCCAAGGGGTCAATCAATTCAATTTGCTCTATCAATACCCGCTTTTGCTCTTTGAAATCCTTTAGCAAATCATCCTGTAATCGTGGCAGCAGCATGTTCTTAACTCCAAATTATTTTATTAATGCAGAAAGTGCGAAAATATAATCAAAGTACATTTTAACAACCAATCAGCAACAATATATTATGCGTGTCATTGTTTTTCTGCAATTTTGCGCGCCCTTATCCATGTTCTATTCATTTGAATAGGTAAGTTGTAAACAAATTAGTAATTCCAAGTCCAGAGTTTTGAAATACGATATAGAAATTAGCCGCCGCAGAACCTTTGCCATTATATCTCATCCAGATGCGGGAAAGACAACGCTTACCGAAAAGTTGTTGCTTTTTGGTGGTGCCATTCAAGTTGCAGGTGCCGTAAAAAGCAATAAGATAAAGAAACATGCTACCAGCGATTTTATGGAAATCGAACGCCAACGGGGTATTTCTGTTGCTACTTCGGTTATGAGTTTTGAATATGCGGATACGCTCATCAATTTGTTGGATACGCCCGGTCACAAGGATTTTGCTGAAGACACTTACCGAACTCTAACGGCAGTGGATAGCGTCATCCTGGTGATAGATAGTGTAAATGGAGTAGAAGAACAAACACGCAAGCTCATGGAAGTGTGTAGAATGAGAGATACACCCGTAATCGTTTTTGTCAACAAGCTTGATAGGGATGGAAAATATCCATTCGACTTGATGGATGAAATTGAAAAGGAGTTGAACATTTCTTTACATCCACTATCCTGGCCGATCAATATGGGCAAGGAATTTAAGGGTGTATATAATTTGTTCAACAAGAGTTTGAATTTATTTACGGCTAACCAAAAAGCCACAGAAGACAACACTGTGCCAATTTCTTCTTTAACAGAAAAATTGTTGGATGAAAAAGTAGGAGAGCGAGATGCCAATCAATTGCGCGAAGATGTAGAATTGTTAGAAGGTGTTTATGGTGATTTAGATGTAGAAGCTTATCGAGCTGCTTTGGTGGCACCGGTTTTCTTTGGAAGTGCTGTAAATAATTTTGGTGTAAAAGAATTGCTCGACACCTTTATTCACATAGCGCCAAAGCCATTGGGACGAGCTACTGACAAGCGTTTCGTAGAACCGAACGAGGATAAGTTTTCTGGTTTTATTTTTAAAATTCATGCAAACCTTGATCCTCGTCATAGAGATCGGATTGCTTTTTTACGTGTTTGCTCCGGTAGGTTTGAAAGGAATAAATATTTTTATCACACCCGATTGGATAAGGATATTAGATTTAGTAACCCATATTCCTTTTTAGCACGTGAAAAAGATGTAATAGATGTGGCATTTCCGGGCGATGTAGTAGGTTTGTTTGATACCGGCAACTTTAAAATTGGTGACACACTAACCGAAGGTGAAGTGCTTCAATTTACGGGTATTCCCACTTTTTCACCAGAACTCTTTAAAGAACTTGTGAATAAAGATCCTTTGAAGACGAAACAAATGGAAAAAGGCATTCGCCAGTTAACAGATGAAGGGGTGGCTCAATTGTTTACACAGCATGGTGGCAATAGAAAAATTATTGGTTGTGTGGGCGAATTACAATTCGAAGTGATTCAATACCGGTTGTTGCAAGAATATGGTGCTTCTTGTGCTTTTGTGCCACTTAGTTTTTACAAAGCATGTTGGATTACCGGCGACAAAAAGAAGATTGATGATTTTGTGCGTTTTAAGCAAAGCAATATTATGGAAGACAAAGACGGTAATTTGGTTTATCTCGCGCAAAGCGAATGGTTCTTAAATACAGAAAGACAAAACAATCCCGATATTGAATTTCATTTTACCAGCGAATTTAAAACAGCACAAGCAGGCTAAACGCCTTTCTATTGTTTGATGATTTTATTTTTTTTGTATTGCACGCTCATTGAGTCAACCTGATTTTATTTGGCAAATCCAACATTACGTGTGCTTTTTTTTTATTGTTTTTTTATAAAATCTACCAATAATTTCGTATTATTGTAGTCTGTAAACCCAATACAAAGGAGAAAGTGGGGAAAACAACCTAAAAGTTTTTCCATGTTATTAAGTGTTCAAAAGCAATTAATAGTTTCAGCTAAACGTTTATTAAAACGCACCTCTGGCTATAATTTTTTCAATAAGGAGCAAACCTTTAATTTCTTATCTCCTTATGAGGTTCATAATTCAGTTTCTGAAAAATATTCCTTACCCATTGTTGAAGATGTAGGAGATCATAAGTGCTTATTCAACAAAGGTTCGGTTTCAATGAATCGTAACACCACTTGGGTCTTTAAGCAAGATAAGAGAGCTTGTAATCTTTTGCCAATCGGAAGTTTATCAGTAGATCAACAAGTCCTAAGAACAGATTTTGGCTACCCCAATCCTTTTATTAATGATTTTGGCGGACGGAGTGCAATTCAAGATTTTATTTTGCCTCATCCCCGAAAAAAACTCAGTTGCCGTACAGTTATTGCACCTTGGAGCCATTATTTTCGAAAAGAGTATTATCTCTATTTAATGTTCGTTGCTGCAAAGCTTTGTAGAATTAAACAAACGGTGCCTTCAAAATTGATAGAAGATGCCGTAGTTGCCTATCCCTTATTTCATACATCCTTCGAGCAAGATTATTTGCGATTACTCGGTTTTAAAGAAAGCCAAATCATAGATACTCGTAAAGTGGAAGTTGATTTTGAAAACTGCATTTTAGGTAATCAAGACAACTGGTTATATCCTGCTGCTCAAGATGTGATGTGGATGCGAGAATTGATGATAGACAAAATACCTCAGACTAATACCTCAAAGCCTGAATTAATTTATATTTCGAGAAGCGGAAGAAGAAGGGTTGAAAATGAAAATGAATTGACAAAAACTTTGATGGGCTTTGGTTTTGAAATCATTGAAGACAAACAAAGAAGCGTTGAGGAGCAATATCAATTATATAGTAATGCGAAGTTCATTATAGGTCCGCACGGGGCGTCATTCAGTAATATTATATGGGCTAAAAAAGGAACAAACCTGCTTGAGCTTTTTCCTCAGAGATATGTTTACAATTTTTTTCAGTATCTGTCGAGCATTGTAGGTGTCAACTATGCAGCATATTGTTTGGGTTCTGTAATTCCTAATCAACCCTATCACGCTGTATCCGATAATCTGAAGGTTTCGGTTATTGATATTGCACGATATTTAGAACAAGTGTTGGTGTAACTAAGAATAGAGCTTGGGATGTATAGAAAAGTCAATAGAAATCATTGAAAATTGCTCTGCAAAAATTTTAAAAATAAATTCAAATTATTTTATAGTACTTTTTAATGGTACTTTATATCATTGAAGAAAATACACTTCTCCGATTCACTTTAGCGATCTAATTTTTATCTTGCAAAGGAAAAAATTATTTACCCCAAATATCAGGATATGGATTTGAAAAAGCAGGTGGATGTACTTATTATTGGTGCAGGACCATCAGGAACAGTAGCGGCCGGCATATTACATAAAGCTGGTCTCGGTGTTCAAATAGTAGAAAAAATGCGCTTTCCTCGTTTTGTAATTGGCGAAAGCCTTTTGCCGCGCTGTATGGAAGCATTAGATGAAGCAGGATTGCTAAAAGCCGTTGAAGCACATGGGTTTCAACAAAAAACCGGAGCAAAATTTGTTTGGGGAGATCGTGTATGCGACTTTAAATTTTCAAACCAATATACACCCGGTTGGCAATATGCTTATCAAGTAACTCGTGCAGATTTTGATAAAACCTTGGCTGATACTTGTTTGGAGATGGGTATTCCAATTCATTTTGAAACAGAAGTAACCGGTGTAACAGTCAGAGAAGATGGATCTTCTTTAACAACAGTTAAAAAATCAGATGGAAGCACTGAAATAATAGAAGCTCGCTTTATTATTGATGGCAGCGGTTATGGTCGTGTATTGCCAACTCTATTTGGATTAAATCGTCCTTCAACACAACACACTCGTCGAACTTTGTTTGCTCACATGAAAGATCCTTTTCGACAGGAAGCAGATGAGCCCGATCGTATTACCATCTATGTACACGACCCAAAAACTTGGGTTTGGGTCATTCCATTTGCTACCGGTATTACATCGTTAGGATATGTTGGCAGTCCCGATTTTTTCGAAAAATATTCTGGCAATTCTGCGCAACAATTTAAAGCTATGGTTTATGATGAACCTAAGCTAAAGGAACGCTTCCGGCATTTTGAAATGATATGGGAGGAGCCTCGACTTTTGCAAGGTTGGAGTGCGACTACCGAAAAATTCTATGGAAAAGGGTTTGTCTTAACTGGAAATGTTACAGAATTTTTAGACCCTGTATTTTCTTCCGGAGTTACTTTGGCAACCGTATCGGCACAAGCTGCAGCACACTTAGTGATACGGCATTTGAAAGGCGAACAAGTAGATTGGCAAAGCGAATATATGGAATATATGCAGACCGGTGTGGACGTGTTCCGAACCTTTGTAGATGCTTGGTATGATGGGACTTTGTACAAAATATTTTTTGCAGACGAACGAGAAGAAGATTTACTAAATAAAATCTGCTCTGTATTGGCAGGCTATGTTTGGGATGAAAGTAATCCCTTCGTGAAAAAGTCTGAAAAATCAGTAAAAGCATTGGCAAATTATCTTTCGCGAAATGTGGTTGAATAATTTGAGCTTAATTGCTAAAATATTAAAAAGCACTCCAAAAATTATAGGAGTGCTTTTTAATTTTCATCAGTTTATAAAGTTCGTTTCCCATTTACAGTTATGGTACTACCATTTGAATCTTGAAAAGTGCCGGAAATCACATCGCCTGATAGCGAGACCTTGATTCCTTTATTGTCTGTCATTATACCATTCGCATCAATAGTTCCACTTACATCAGAATTTTTAGTTGAGCCATCTGCTCGGGCTATTCCTCCAAACTTTCCTAATGGACGTGAAAGGACAATGTTGAAAGTGCCCGTTTCTGGAAGAGTGCTGTTATAAGTTCCTACAAAACATTCAATCAGGGCATTAGAAAGCTCTTTTACTAAGGTGAAAATAGCATTGGGATGACCCGGAATATTGGCTGAGGAAATGATCGGATTCCCCCCATTAACATCTACTGTAAAATTGATGGTAACTGTTTGTCCATTCAAAGTGCCTACAAAAGGAGCTGAATATGGTTGCCCACTTATCAATGCAACAGAAGAGGTTAACAAAACGGTTGATCCATCAATAACCATAGTTGCAGTGATGGTAGAACTGTCATTGGCTACATTGAATTTAATGGTGCCGGTTGAACCAATTAGCACGCCTTTGTAAATGCCTTTACTGGTGGCATCGTTGGCTGAAAGTGCTTCCGGTTTTGTAATACAGGTCGTGCATTTATAAACATTGTTTGGGCTGCTGTCATCACTTTTTTTACAAGCAGAAAACAAAACAGTTGTTGCCATTAAAACCAAAGTGGAGAAAAAGATCCTTTTCATAAAAATTTAATTTGGGTGAACAAAAATTTTTCTTTGTTTCACGAAATTATCCAAAGCATGAATCGGCTCAATACCATTTTAGTAGTAAAAAACATTGAATTTTTTTATCAAAAAGAATTAATGAAATTTTTATTTTCTTTTAAAATGCACGCCCGGATGGATTTTTAGGCAAAAATTTTCGCAATAGCATCATGCCAAAAATAAAACCACCTATATGAGCTGCGTAAGCTACGTTTCCTGCATTTTCACCCCCCATTGCACCCAGCCCGCTGATTACTTGAAAAATAAACCATAAGCCAACAGCAACATACGCAGGCACGGAAAAAATAAATAGAATAAACCACACTCTTACTCGTCGGCGAGGAAACAAAAGAATGTAGCCGCCCAAAACGCCAGAAATGGCTCCAGACGCGCCTAAGGAAGGGATGAGCAAACTTTGTCCTAAAACAAAACTGCTGATAACATGACTTAACGTTGCAAGAATGCCACAAACTAAATAATAGAGTAAAAAATTAAGATGCCCCAAAGTGTCTTCTACATTATCACCAAAAATCCAAAGAAAGAGCATGTTCCCAGCTAAGTGTGCAATGCCACCATGAAGAAATAGGGAGGTGATAAGCGTTAGCCAAACGGGAATTGGCGTTCGTTGAAGCCCTGGCATTTCAAATGTTTGACCGGAATAGGGATCAACTAAAACTTGGTTGTTTGTAATGACATCATGACCACTTAGTATTTCACGAGGAACCGTTGCAAACGCATAAGTAAATGAAAGATTGGATCCGAATTGTTGCCAGAATACAAATACAAAAATGTTTATGGCTATCAACAAATAGGTGATAATGGGCGTTTCTTTTCTATCGCGGTTGTCGTCACCAATAGGTATGAACATATAGAAGCAGTATGACAAAGATCGTTTCTCTGCCTAAAACACAACATTTTTTTAGCTAATCAACATTTTTGATTCGTAAAAACTATTTAGGCAAAAGCATTCTGTAATCTACTTTCACTTTGCCATTGCTAATATCTTCTAATCTTTTTTTGATCAATCTCTTTTTTAGTGGAGCAATGTAATCTATGAAAAGTTTGCCTTCAATATGGTCGTACTCATGCAAAATAACACGGGCGGTGACACCTGAAAAAGTGTCTTCATGTACTTCGAAATTTTCGTCTAAATATTGAAGGGTTACTGTTTCTGCACGGCTTACATCTTCACGGACTTTGGGAATACTTAAACAGCCTTCATTATATGCCCAAGGTTTTCCAGATTCGTCAATTTTTTCAGCATTGATAAACACTTTTTTTATCGGCTTTTCATTGGGGTAGTCGAGCTTATCTTGTTCGTCAAAATTTTCAACAATTTGAACTGTATCCACTACAAATAGCCGGATCGGTTTGTTGACTTGTGGTGCTGCAATACCTACGCCATTGGTGTGATACATGGTTTCCCACATATCAGAAATAAGTTTTTGGAGTTCGGGATAAGATGAAGTTATATCGTCGCACACTTTCCTTAAAACGGGATGCCCATAAGCAACAACGGGTAATACCATAGTGGATGTAAATTTTAAATGAAAGGCACAAAGATACGGTTCAATGGCGGCTTTCCAGATATTCTTGCAAAATCAACACAGCACTTGTTTGGTCAATCAACCCTTTTTCTTGCCTTTGTTTCTTCCTTATTCCCATTTGGGCAATAGCTGCTGATGCCATTTTCGAACTCATACGTTCATCCACTTTTTCTATAGATAAACCAGGAAATACTTTCTGAAATTTAGGAATAAACTTCTCTACTAACGGTGTTGCATCGGTTGGTGTGTCGTCTAAATTAAGTGGATAGCCGATTATCACCAATTCCACTGACTCCGAGCGAATATACTGCTTTAAAAATCCAATCAATTCATCTGTAGAAACAGTGTGCAAGGGGCTTGCAATGATTTGAAGGGGGTCAGTTACGGCAATGCCGGTTCTTTTTTTTCCGTAGTCAAGTGCCAAAATGCGAGCCATGTTGCAAAGTAAACTGATATTGTTTGTTAGTTGTGGTTTAACCCCAAATGTTGTTCGCAAACAAAGGAATATCTTTACGTCCATGAGATTGATTTCTTACAATGTAAATGGAATTCGTAGTGCTATTAAACGAGGCTTTTTAGTATGGCTAAAAACAAATCCGGCTGAAATCATTTGTTTGCAAGAAACTAAGGCTGAAAAAGAAAATATTGACCTTCGATTAATAGAGGAACTGGGCTATCACACTTATTGGTTTTCGGCAGAAAAGAAGGGGTATAGCGGAGTGGCAATTTTCTCTAAACTTCAACCGGATCAAATTTTTTATGGCAATGGTATGAAGCAAAGCGACATTGAAGGCCGCATAATTCGTGCTGATTTTGGCAGTGTAACGCTGATAAATGCGTATTTTCCTAGTGGTACAAGTGGTGAATTACGCCAGTCTTATAAATATCAATGGTTAGACGAGTTTTCAAATTACACCAGTGAGATTCAAAAGGAACGAAAAAAAATAATTATTTGCGGCGATTTTAATATTGCTCATCAAGAAATAGATATTCACAATCCTTCCGGAAACAAAAAGTCAAGTGGCTTCTTACCCGAAGAGCGTGCATGGTTTACCCATTTTATTGATTCAGGTATGATTGACACTTTTCGAGAGCTTCAAAAGGAACCACATCATTACTCATGGTGGAGTCAACGTTTTCCAACTGTTCGTGCTGAAAACAAAGGTTGGAGAATTGATTATTTTATGGTAAGTAAATCTCTTAAAGGTGCGCTACGCAAGGCTGCTATATATCCAGAAGTAGTTCATTCGGATCATTGTCCAGTTTTTATAGATCTTGATATTTAGTTGTGGTGTGTCTTCATTCGACTGCCTTTGCCATATTGAACGAACATGTATAGATATAGAACTCGAGACATGCGCATTAACCAAGGCTGAAGCAACAAAGTGATGCCCACCGCAGCTCCTAAAGCATAAAACACACTGTTGTCTTTATACGATAAACCAAAAATTATGGTGTAAAGAATAAAAACGATGGCTAAAACACCCAGTGAAAGCCCATAACTTACATATCCTGTGCCATAGTAAAACCCAACTTCTAATTCATATTTTTGATTGCATTCGGGACAGCGATTCGGCATTTCAAGCAGCCGACCTAAAGGAAAGATGTGAGGCGTGCAAAACATGTTGCCCTTTCGACAATTGGGGCATTTCATTTTAAAAACACTGGAAAAAAGCGCAGGTTTTGGGGAGGACATAAATCAGCGAAATTTTGCGCAAAGGTAAGATTATATTAGAATGAATTTTGGATGCGAAGTGTTTATGTATCGGGATGAAAAAAATGGAAAATGATTCGAGCTTTTGATGCGCCGATCACACGTGTCAATTCTCGTTCCGTTAATTGTTTCATATTGTTGATAGACCTAAAAGTTTTGAGTAATTCCGTAGCCGTTTTTTCACCTATTCCGGGAATAGTTTCTAAATCATTTTTAAAGGTCCCTTTACTTCGAGTCTGACGATGAAACGTAATGCCAAAGCGATGTACTTCATCCCGAATGCGCCTTATCAACAAGTGAGCAGGATGGTCAAAAGGTAGTTGTAACGGTTCTTTGTCGTTAGGGAAAAATATAGACTCTTCTCGTTTGGCAAGTCCAATAAGTGTCATTTTCCCTAACAAGTTTAATCGTTTGATGCTTTCTAAGGCAGCTCCTAATTGTCCTTTTCCACCATCAATAATTACTAATTGTGGTAAAGATGCTTTTTCATCTATTAGGCGTTTATATCGTCTATAAACTATTTCAGACATGGAGGCAAAATCATTAATGCCTTCCACTGTTTTGATGTGAAAATGCCGATAACTTTTTTTGTCCGGTTGTCCATTTTTGAAACATACCATAGCCGCAACAGGGAAAGAACCTTGAAAGTTGGAGTTGTCAAAACATTCAATGTGTATGGGTGGTGAAGAAAGATGCAATGCTTTTTGTAAGGAGTCTAATATTTTTGTATAGTCTTCTTCTGTTTTTTCTATCAACAATAAACTTTTCTTCCTACGCAGATCGTCTCTGAAAATTTGCGCATTGCGAAGGCTCATGTCGAGCAGTTTTTTTTTGTCGCCAGATTTGGGAATTGTAATCTTGATTTTTGGGTCGGTAACCTGAACATTCAAGGGTACTATTATTTCTGTTGCTATGCTTTGAAAACGTTCATGTAATCGAGCTATGGCAATTGAAAGAATTTCTTCATCGCTTTCATCTGCATGTTTTTCAATTTGCACCGTATTTGCACTTATAATGCTACCATTACTCACCATCATAAAGTTTACAAACGCTACATCATGATCGCTTAAAATGCTTGCTACATCTGCATTGCCGAGGTGTGTGTTTACAACAGTAGATTTACTTTGGTATTGTAATAAGGACTCAATTTTTTGACGGAGAATTTCTGCTTTTTCAAATTTCATTTCAGCGGCAAAGCCCATCATTTCTTGTTTCAAATATCGAATTACCTCGCCGGTATTTCCTTTTAAAACATGACGTGCTTGTTGAAGTCCTAACGCATAATCAGCTTCAGTTTGTAAACCTTCACAAGGACCTTTACAATTACCCAAATGATATTCTAAACAAACTTTAAATTTTCCTTTTGCAATATTGGCAGGCGTTAACGAAAGGTTGCATGTGCGAAGCGGAATATTGGTGCGAATAATTTGAAGCAACTCTCGTACTCTTGCTACACTGGTAAACGGCCCAATGTATTCTGATCCATCTCGAATCACTCTTCGGGTAATGAATACACGAGGAAATGGCTCTTTTTTGATGACGATATAGGGATAAGATTTGTCGTCTTTTAAGTCTATATTAAACCGTGGTTGATAATGCTTGATCAATGAATTTTCTAACAAAAAAGCATCATGTTCATTATCGGTAACGGTAAATTCTATGTGGTGAATGAGAGATACAAGGCGACGGGTTTTATAGTTGTCAACCGTTTTATTGAAATAAGAACTAACTCTTTTTCGCAAGTCTTTGGCTTTGCCTACATACAACAATTCGTCTTGAGCACTGAAGTATTTATAGCACCCCGGTGCATGAGGCAAGGATTGGGAGATATCGTGAAACTCCTCTTTGTTCATCAGTACAAAAATCGGTATTCTGTACGTATGTTTTTACCCTTGCCTAATAAGGTTGCTTTGTATGTTTGAATTTGAATGACCTTTAAAGGTTTGTAGTAAAGTTTTTGCTGGTCGCCGTTTTTTTCTGTTTCAATGAACAGTGATTTTATTTTTCCTGTAAAAGGATCAGTGGAAATCTGTACACTACGAGTGAAAAAGTTTTTGTCTTTAGCTTCATAAATATAGGTTTTTGACACTGTAGCATCGTCATCAACTTCTGAAAAATTGTATTGATCTAAATACTTTGGATCGCTTATGTCAGTTTTAAAAAAAGGATCTAAGACCTTTGCCCAGTCAAGTGTTGAGGCGGAAACGATAGTTGAATCCACCATATTCCCATTTTCAATTTCTATTTTTTCAAATGAAAATGGTTGACCCCAATAAGTTCGAAATTGATCGTTGGCAAATTGGCGAATAGAGAAATAATGCTGGTCATTTGGGTGCCTTTCTGTTTGGGATTGATGCTTGCACCCAAACAAACTACTGAATACAACTATAGTAATTAATTTCCTGAGCATAGAGCGGTCGAAATTACCAATTGGAATTACGAAGCTGAAAAAAACTTTTAAATATTGTTTTCAAAACTATTGTCTTTTTGAGTTTAAATTTTTACATTTAAACTGCAAATATTTTTTGCGGAATTTATTTTTTTTTCACCTCCAAAAAACACTTTATGAAGAAAAGTTTACTGTTGCTGTTAGCCTTAGTATTTTTTGTTCAAAGTAAGGCACAACTCACAACCAACTACCCTGCGACAAACGGTATCATTACTGTAGGGACGTATGTTGATCTCGGTACAAATGGTACGGCTATTACAACGGCTAATTATGATGATGCGTTGTCGTCTTCAATTCCTATTGGCTTTACTTTCAATTTTAATGGAAATGCTTTCACGGATTTTGTTTTTAGCACTAATGGATTTATCAAACTTGGTACAACTGCTCCCTCAACTTCTGCACTTTACTATCCAGGTCCTCAAGGTACTGCACCGCCAACTGGAGGATTGTTCAATAGCACCAATGCGGCTGACGTGAATATGATTGCTGCGTTTTGCATGGATTTGATTGGTGCAACGGGTGTAGAATATCGCTATTTTACTTCGGGCTCTGTTGGCTCAAGAGTATGCACTATTCAATGGAAGAATATTACTGAAAAAACATCAACCGTTGCAACACAATACAGCAATTTTTCTTTCCAAGTTAAACTTTATGAAGGGTCTAACATGATTGATATTGTTTATGGTGCTGCTACTGCTTCAACCAACAATAGTGCCTTCAAATCAGCGATTGTAGGAATTAAAGGAGCTTCAAATGCTTCAACGGAAATAGTTTCGGTTACAAAAGGTTCTGTTACTGCTTGGAATGGAGGATCATTTGCAGCTGGCAATTACACAGGAAATTCATTTAATTTTGGAAATAATGTTGGTGCCAGCCGCCCTTTACCGATTCCCGGTGTGACTTATACTTTTGTCCCGGTTTATGCAAATGATATAGCTGTCCTTACTATTTATACTTTAGGTAAGCTACCAAAGCAATATGTAACTCCACAGTATATAAGAGCTAGGGTTAAAAATTCTGGAACCGCTATTCAGACCAATTTTAAAGTTTATCTACAAGTTCGAGGTGTTAATCCTTTTGATGATTCTGTTACGATTGCTTCATTAGCAAGCAATACAGACATTACTGTTTCTTTCGCCGGATATACTTCTTATATTGATGGTATTGATACAGTTAAGGTTTTTGTTAATCCTGATAACAATAACTTAAATAACCTCCAGAAGAACATTCAGTTGGTAAATGATGTAATATATGCGTATGCAGATCCAACCATACCTGCTGCTGGTGGTGTAGGATTTACCGGTGGAACAGGACAATTCTGTGCTAAGTTTCCATATTCGGGCATAACTAACAGTGTCAATCAAATAGGTGTAAATTTTTTTGGTGGAGGTATTCCATTACAAGTTGGTATTTGGGGTAAAAATGCTACAAATGGTGGACCTGGCACTTTGCTTTGGTCATCAGCACAGTTTACCAGTGTTACCGGTTTAAATACCGTTCCTGTCAATCCCCCCGTGTCTGTAAGTGATACTTTTTTTGTAGGTGTGCTTCAACCAACAACCAATAACTCCAATTTTGCTTACCAACCCGAAATTCCTGTCAGGGATAAAACTTTTTTTTATGGAGCATTAAACACAACTACCTGGACTGATTTTTCTACTGCATCCAGCAATTTTCGTTTTATGATAGAACCAAGGTTCCAATCTCCTAATGATGTAGGGGCAACCAGTATTGATTATCCTTGCCAAATTGTACCATTAGGTCAAGGAAGTCTTTACCCATTCGTAACAATTTTTAACTACGGGTTATTATCACAAACGAATGTGCCGGTAACTTGTCAAATTTATTTGAATAATACGGCTGTTTATACTTCAACTACTACGGCAACCTCCTTAGCCTCAGGTGCTTCAACTCAGGTAAATTTCCCTACACTTTTTGCACCCACTCAAGCCGGTATTTATACCATAAAGTCTTGGACAAATTTGACAGGCGATGCATCAGCGGGAAACGATACCGCATCTTCAACGCTACAAATGGTAGATTATAGTGGTATTACGGATGCCGGAATCAGAGTACAATTTGATGGAGTAGATGATCACATCACCGTTCCTAATACGCTAGCATTTACACCTGGTTCAATGTTTACCATTGAAGGCTGGTTTAATCCAACCGTAATAGGTAGTTCAAGAGTGTTAGTATCTAAAGATTCGAGCGCAACAGCTTTGTCTTACAATTTAACGCTTTCTCCCGCAGGAAATATTGTGTTTACTGTATCTACTGCTGTTGGTGTAGTTTCCGCCACTTCTTCATCCGTATTATCTGCCGGAAATTGGTATCATATTGCAGCCACGTATGATGCTGCAAACATCAACGTTTATATCAACGGCTCCTTGGTTGGAACCGCTCCTCAAACTGGATTTCTGACAAGCAATAATGGTCCTTTATATTTGGCAAGAACCGGTGGTGCAGCTCCTCAATATTTTAACGGAGGCATGGATGAATTCAGGTTTTGGACAGTAGCAAAATCTGCTGCTGATATTCGTGCCGGAATGCACACACGTGTAACCCCATTCTCTGACCCTAATCTTGTATGCTATTTCAGATTTGATGAAGGTACAGGAACATATTACACAGCCGATGAATCGGGAAATTGTAACAATGGTACTTTGGTAAACATGGACATAAATAATACCTCAACATCGCCTGTTTGGTATTTGTCCACAATTCCATTAGGTGCTCCGGCAATAGATACATTGTTGGTAACGGGTTCTGGTGCTGTAACCTTTCCAAACACTAATCTTAGTGTGAATTTTTCCAATTATGTTGGAGGTGCTACGTATTATGTACACATGTTTAATAAAGCGCCAACCGGTACACAGCCTTCTACTACTCCCGGTGGTATCAGTGCTGTACACCCAAGAACGTGGATAATTTATCAATACGGCACACCAACGTTTACCAGCGCAGATGCTACTTTTAATCTAATAGCTAACACATTGTTGCCTACAGCGGTTAATTCTGATGTGAAATTGTTTAATCGTGCAAATGGTGCCGGCTCAGGATGGGCTTTGACTCAAAATGCAGCTACGGCACTCAATATTTCGCCTGCACAAGCAACATTTACATTTGGAAATGCCGGACAGTTTAATCAACAGTTTGTAATAGGTGGAAATAATAATCCACTTCCTATTAAATTAGTTTCTTTTGTAGCTAAGGCTTCCGAAAATAATTCTTTACTCCAATGGCAAACTTCAAGTGAAGAAAATACGGAGCATTTTGTTATTGAACGCTCTGATGATGGAGTTAATTTTGAGCAAATAGGAACGCAAAAAGCATTTGGTAATCACAGCGACTTTAACAACTACGCTTTTGTTGACAAAGGAGTGGGAGTGAGCCATAGTAAGGTGTTCTATCGTCTTAGAATGGTTGATTATGATGGACGCACAAACTTTTCGAATGTGCAAACTATTCGTTTTGGTCGGGATGCTGTTTCTGTATCTACTCAGCCCAATCCTTTCCACGATAAATTGATGATTTCTATCTATTCTCGCGAAGGAGGAAGTGCCAAAATAACTCTTACTGATTTACAAGGAAAAGTAGTGCATTCTACTTCCGTAATCACATCCATAGGTCAAAATGATCTTACTATTCAACCAACTAATCTAGCAGCAGGTATGTATGTGTTGCGTGTCAGTAACAATGAGGGCTTCTTTACTCAAAAAATTGTGAAGGAGTAATCCTGATTTCAATTAGTTTAAATAAAAGACAGGCACGGAAATCCGTGCCTGTCTTCATTTTTGACGTAAGTTGTAAAAGGAAAAATTCATTGTGCTTTTTATGGTTTCAAATTGTGAAACATAAAAAGGGATAGATTTTTTACAAGGCAGCCTTATATCTTTTTTCTACTTCATTCCAATTGATCACATTCCATATTGCACCAAGATAGTCTCCCCGACGGTTTTGATATTTTAGGTAATAAGCATGTTCCCAAACGTCAATTCCTAAGATCGGTGTTCCATTACATTCAACAACATCCATCAATGGGTTATCTTGATTTGGTGTAGAGCATACAACCAATTTCCCTTCTTGCACACAAAGCCATGCCCAGCCACTACCAAAGCGAGTTGCGCCTGCACTGTTTAGCTTTTCTTTCAGTCCGTCTAAAGAGCCAAAAGTATCATTGATAGCAGCAGATAAATCGCCGGAAGGCACGCCACCATTGGGTCCTAATATGCTCCAGAAAAGAGTATGGTTAAAATGCCCGCCACCATTATTGCGAACAGCCGGTGTGTATGAAGAAATGTTTGCCATTAATTCTTCCAAAGTTTTATCACTATCACCTGTTCCCTCTAAGGCTTTGTTTAAATTGTCAACATAGGCTTGGTGGTGTTTGGTGTAGTGGATTTGCATGGTTTGTGCATCAATATGCGGTTCTAATGCATCATAAGCGTATCCTAATGCAGGAAGTGAATGTGCCATAATAATTATGATTTGGTTTTGTGCAAATTTACCTAAGGATTATCCGGTAACCAAACTGATGCTCTTTATTGTCTAATAGTCCACAGCTATTATCTCCTACCTTTGAAATCTTATACTTACTAAAGCATCATTTGCTTGAAATTTTATGACCAAATTGCTGCTTGAATAAAAGCAGGGAAGTAACTAAAATTAGAATTCTAAAATCCCGCTTACTTGCAAATGCGCTATATACTTTTACACGTTGAAACCATAATAAATTCTTATGACGGCAGCTTACCAATGTCGCATTTTTTGAAATCATTTTTTTCAACCAAACCTAAGCTGGGTAGCCGTGATAGAAGGATAATTTCAGAAATGGTTTATTGCTGGTATCGGGCAAGTAAAGGCTTTTCTGATGTATTGAACTTTGATGAAAAACTTCGAGCATCGCTATTTATTTGTGAAACATCCGTTCCTCAAATTCTGTTTTTTCTTCCTGAGGAGTGGAAAGATATCAAACAAAAATCATGGAATGATCGAGTAGGTTTTTTGCTTGAACAAGGAATTCATTTTCATCTTGATCATTTACTGGTTGACAACATGACCTTTTCGGTTGGAATAAGTCAGTCAGCTTGGTTACAATCTATGTTTCGTCAACCGGTTTTTTTTGTTCGTTTACGAATTTCATCAAGCCGCGTCATAGAAATTTTAGAAAAGGAGCATATCAATTACACAGTGGTTTCTGACAATTGCTTAGCCTTGCCTATGGGGATTGCTATTGACAAATTTTTGCCATTGAACTACTATGTAGTGCAAGATGCCTCATCGCAATTGACAGGTAAAAAATTTAAGGCAAAAGTAGGTGAAGCATGGTGGGATTGCTGTTCTGGTGCCGGTGGGAAATCTTTGCTTTTAAAAGATCAACAACCCCATGTATTATTAACGGTTTCCGATAAGAGAGTTTCAATTTTAAATAATCTTTTTGAACGTTTTAAAATCTATAAACATTCCTTGCCAAAGAGAATTCAAGTAGATGTAACTAAAATGGATGAATTGATGAAAGTTATGCCCAATCAGCATTTTGACAATATTATCTGTGATGTTCCTTGCTCCGGTTCGGGCACATGGTCACGTACGCCTGAGCAATTGTTTTTCTTCAATGTGAGCAGTCTGAAAAATTTTCAATTCTTGCAAAAGGCGATTGTTCAAAATGCGCTTTCTTTTTTGAAAGTTGGCGGGCGATTGGTATATATTACTTGCAGCGTGTTTCAACAAGAAAACGAAGCAATCATCCACTCTATTTGTGCGGATGAAAAAGTAGAAGTTTTAGAAATGGAATTGATCAATGGAATTGAAAATAAGGCTGATAGCATGTTTGTGTCTGTAATCAGGAAATTGAGTTAATATTTTATCAGTTTGATTGACTGAATTCCGTAACTGCCTTGCATTTTACAGAAATAGATTCCACTTGCCAGTGCTTCAGTATTTAATTCCATTGATGCGCCTTTCTTTGTGAAAATACCTACTATTTTTCCGGTTGCATCATATAAGCTTGCATGTAGCAACTCATCTTTTGAGAAGGATAAGGTGAGGTGATTGGAAAAGGGATTGGGAAATGCCCATGTCGTTGTTTCAGACAGAACTTGAGGTATATCAACAGCCAAATAAGCATTGCAAAAGTTAGGAATCCCATATCCTAATTGGGGCATTTGTGGAGTAGGGTAAAGGCTGGAAGTTTTTAAAATGACTTGTTTTATTTCGCTGTTCGTTTTGTTTAATAACCCTTGCCACAAACAAGCTGCAAAGCCCGCTACTTGGGGCGTTGCAATGGATGTGCCAGAAACACCAAAAGGAATTTGTGCGGATGTAATCACAAAGCCAGGTTGCCCTAATGCGCAGATGTCAGGCTTAATAATAGTAGCAGCATTAGGCCCATAACCACTATTGCCGGCAGGAATTTTAGATGCATCAACATTGCCAACTGTAATGGCACTGTCTGCATCGCCCGGGGTTAGCAAACCTCCGCTTCCTTCATTGCCAGCCGTCATCACTACCAAAATTCCTTTTTGAGCAGCCGTGTTTACGCCAATAGCGGCCACGGTTGTTTTTCCGTCCATTTGAGCAGCCGTAATGTTTTGATTTTGATAAGGAGCATCAAATGTATTATAGCCGGTTGAACTGCTAATGACATCCGCACCAATGCTATCTGCACGTTCCATAGCGGCAACCATGTTGTACATTTCAATTGGCCATTCATGTTGCGTGTCTTCTGTTACATAAAGAGCAAACTTTGCTGCCGGTGCAGCGCCTACAAAGGTATTGGGTAGATTGGCAGAAATAGTACTGAAAACTTCTGTACCATGTATATGAAAATCAGAATAAACATCGGTGCCCCCAAGAACAAAATTGCGAGTATCAACTATTCGCCCGCTGTTAAAGGCACTATCAAATGCCGGTTGAGAATTTACATAATAAAAACCATCGTCTAAAACGGCTATCAACATGTTTTGTCCACGAAATCCATGATCGTGCAAACAATCTCCATGCACTAAATTTGTTTGTGTCCAAGCATTACCATAATACGTAGCATTGCCGGATGTTTTTGCCCTATTTGGTTGGCTTGAAAATTGTTTTGAAGTATTATAACCAATGGGAGTGATGGAAGTAACAAAAGTAGCATCGGTTAGTTGAGAAAAATTGGAACTGTCTGAAGTAGAAACCATACAAGCATTCAACCACTTTGATGTGTAAAGCAGATGAACTCCAGAAAGCGAAGTTATTTTTTCAACATAAGGTTGAAAGATCGGAACATCAGAAAATGTAAGTCCGATTTTTTGGCGATCACGCCGAGCTAATGAGCGTGCTGATAGCGAAAGTCGTGCTGATTCGATACTTTGAGTTCCCTTATCCCGAAAGACAACACAAAACACTACTTCTTCCTTTGCCGAAACTTGAAATGAAATCAGCCCCAATAACAAAATCCACCAAGCTCGGCAACTTATCAACATAATACCATTAGTTGTTGTCAACAGCACGCATTACTACACTGTAACCACGACGATAGCTGGTCATGTTTGGTTTGCCATCGTAAGTCCAGTGAGTAACTTCACGATAAACCATTCCAACGTTATAACCATACACTTCTTTGGCAAAAGTGCGATAAGCATAAGCATTGGGCATAGTTTCCGGGTTGTTTAAAGAGTCATTTACTTCATTAACGGTAATAGTGTTGTCATAAAAAACTTTACCATTATTAAACGATTTTTCTTGGTCGGAATAGCGATAAGTCCAATCTTGGAAATAAGTATAGTCTTGATCGCCTGAAGGAATCAGTGAATTTCCTTTCCACTCCAAAGCGTTGGCTACAGGGAAAATCATTTTTATGAAACGAAGGTTCAGTTCTTTGTATTCAAGCGTGGTAGTTGTTGGTGTTACTTCAATGACGCGGTGTGGAGTCCAAGAAAAGGTATCGTTGTTTCTAATGTCCACATCTAATCGGTAAGAAAGACGCTTGGTATTGTCGAAAAAGGTATCGGCAACGGTATAGCGCATTTGATATTTATGCAAGGTTTTCACTTGACGAAAGTCGTCCCAAATAATGGAATCAACGTCATATACAACATACTTGCCAATCTGTAGCGGATAGTAACCTCGGCTTAAATCGCTGCCATATTTATTGTCGGTTATTTTTTTGCAAGCAGTAAAAGTTACTACAAAAGCACCCAATAAAAGCAATACGGATAAAACGTTTTTCTTCATAAGAATTATAAGTGTCGAAACTATCGGGTAAATATAGGCAAAGAATAGTAAAAGTTAAAAGTACTATGCTCCTTTTCTTCTGATCTTTTTCTCAACGTATTGTATGAATAGGATTGTTTTTGTTTTAAAGCCTAATTACTTTTTTTAAAAGACTTCGCCAAGGTTGACAAAAAATCCTCTTGAACCATCAGCTCCAAAGCCATAATCAATGCACAAATTTGTCTTTGAAAATTTATTGAGTTTGATTCGTAACCCTAATCCATATCCCGGTGCTAATTGTTCTAATTTTCCAGTGTTTATGGAAGATACACCTTGCATGTTTCCAAAAATTACTGCTCCAAACAGCCCATTATGAGTAAGATTGAAACGGTATTCCGTTTCTAAATATAAAATGTTCCGACTTCGAAATCGCCCTTGAATATAGCCTCTCCCAAAATTGCTAGATGGATCACTTCCCGTGTTTGGAAGCATTAAGTAGGGGGGCTTTCCGTCTAAAGTGATCCAATTGTAAGACCAAAAAGCAAGTGTATTTTTACTGTCCTGAGGAAAAGGAATGTATTTGCGTGCATCTATTTGCAAAGACTGCCAATTATTGTCGCTTCCAAATGCTGTGTTATTATTTCGGTAAGTTAAAAAAAGAAAATTCCCGCGATGGGCATTAATGGCGTTTAGCCGATCATCATACAATGCATGAAGCGTGATGCCCGATGACAAAGATGTTTCTGAAAATCCATAAGCTTGAAAGTCTGACTCTGGTTGAGGTGGGTCATCCTCTTCAATGTTCCAAAAATAATCGAAAGCATATCCCGCCCCTAAATATAAGTTAGGCGTGATTTCACGTAGAATAGATTCATGAACACGAATAGCATTATAGTCAATGGTGTATTGATCGTCAAGGGTTGTGTAGCCGCCTAAACCATAAGTGTAGCTGGGATATTTTACGAATTTCCAATCACCTATAATGTTGTACCGATTTTTTTTTAACCAAATACTGCTGAGAACCGGAATGATAATTTGTTCGCGTTGAGAATAGGTAAGACTGGCACTAACAGTTGAAATTTTTGTTTGAGTAAGATTGTCTTTATTCGTGTAAAAACCTGCATTGGCAGCTAAAATGCCAGCTGCACCTGTTTGTAATGTATATCCTACTGCAGGCACTAAAGAAATGTGCAATTTGCGGGATATAGATAAGGTGTCTTCTGAATTTCTTACCAATGGATTCCCGCGAAACCAATGATACACATCAATAATGTCCCATTCTTTCAAGTGTTCAGTAGTATCTACTACGGAATGTTGAGCTGCTACTTGTTGGCTGCAAAATAAAAGAGTGATTATTGAATAAAATAGTTTCAAAGGCGATGATATCTTTAGCAGAGTGCTTTTTCTTTGCGAAGTTTAAAAGGATGTTGTTAAAAAAAGTACATTTCCTAAACTTCATTGAAGTAGGGGGGAAATAACCGGTAGTTTGATTTCATTTAAATGACTTTGTAGGTGCTTTTACAGTTTAAAAGAACAAGTAAAACGGCTGCATTAACTCTATAAAATTAGTGGTATAATTTCCTTCAGAGTCTCGAATGGTCAAAATTGTTGTTTGAACAGGTTCAACAAACTGCTTACAACAAATACTAACTATCCTATTAGGCTCTTGACCTTCTTTAGGGCAAATTAATAACTGTGATTGGAAAAACCATTTTTGCTTGAGAACTAATGCTTCCCACAATTTGTGTTCAGAAGCAGGAAGTAGGACTGACGCAACGCCAGATGGTTGCAAGTTTTGGTTTAAAAACGAAAAAAGATCAAGAAGTGAAAAACTATCATTATGGCGAGCCGTAGTACGTGAAGGGTTGGGACTTTTTAAGCTATTTGAAAAAAACGGCGGATTACAAATGATCAGATCTACTTGTTCATTTGTTGTAAAGTTTCGAGCATCAGCTAAAATACAGGATAGGCGCGAGCTCCAAGGGCTAAGTGAAAAATTTTCAGATGCTTGAAAAAATGAGGATTCATTCACTTCCAAAGCTTCTACTTGAGCTTGTTCACACCGTTGCGCCAGCATTAATGCTAACAATCCGGTTCCTGTTCCAACATCTACAATTCGTTTGGTTGGATCCGGAATGTGTGTCCATGCACCTTGAATACACGCATCAGTACTCACTTTCATGGCACAATGATCTTGCTCAACTGTAAATTGTTTAAACTGAAAATAATTGTTTCTCATTTACCAACTTGCTCTTGCCGATGGTGAGATGTCTAACCCGCAAGTTTGCCCTGCAAGAAATTTATAATAGCCTGCTATGCCTATCATGGCTGCATTGTCTGTACAATATTCAAACTTTGGAATGAAAATTTGCCATCCTTTTTTTGACCCTAATTCTTCCAAAGCCTTTCTCAGTTCACTATTTGCCGATACTCCACCAGCAATACCAACATTTTTAATGCCAAGTGTAGTAGCCGCCAACTCTAATTTTTTCAATAAAGTTTTTATGATGGTTGATTGCACAGAAGCGCAAATATCATTGAGATTTTGTTCAACAAAATGAGGGTTTTGCTTTTTTTCTTTTTGTAAAAAATAAAGAATAGCTGTTTTGATTCCACTAAAACTAAAATCGTAGTTTACCATGTCTGTAATAGGAAAAGAGAAACGGAGCGGATCACCATCCTTGGCATATTTATCAATAAGTGGCCCACCCGGATAGGGTAATCCCAACATTTTTGCTGATTTGTCAAAAGCCTCACCCGCTGCATCATCAATAGTTTCTCCCAAAACAGTCATATCCAAATGGCTTTTACATAAAACAATTTGTGTGTGCCCACCGGAAACGGTGAGACAGAGAAAGGGAAAAGTGGGTTTAGGATATTCAATATAATGAGCTAATACGTGCGCTTGCATGTGATGTACCGCAATTAGGGGGAGATTGCGTGCTTGAGCAAAGGATTTAGCAAAACCCGCGCCGACCAATAAAGATCCCAACAAACCTGGTGCTTGCGTGAAGGCAACAGCCCCCAGTTGTTGTTTCTCCACTTGGGCATTTTTTAGAGCAACATCCACAACCGGCACAATGTTTTGTATATGCGCTCTGGAAGCCATTTCAGGTACAACACCGCCAAATTGTTCATGAACTTTTTGAGTAGCAATAACATTACTCAGTACCTGATCATTTTTTAAAACAGCTGCACTTGTTTCATCGCAAGAAGATTCTAGGGATAGTAAGTATAAATCGGAGTTCATCGGACAGTAAAATTACAGTAGAAGGTTGGGTAAAAGTGTATAAATAATATTTTTGGTTTTTGTATAAAAAATTATGGTAGAAGTGATCATTGTTTCTTAAAGCTGCTTAAATTTACACGGTATAATAATACAGACATGACAAGATTTTTTACACGCCTGCTGTTGTCAATGGCTTTATGGTTGGTTGTATCGCCCAATCGTTCATTAGCGCAAATTTCTTTTTTTACTGAAAATTGGTCTTCCAATAGTTTTGGTACTTGGACGTTTCCATCTGGCCAGGGAAATTGGCTAATGGGTGCTGCATATACACCATTAGGTGCTACAGCTCCTAACGCTTATTTTAGTTGGTCCCCATCTCTAAATAATTATAGTTATGAGTTAGTAAGCCCAGTAATTAACGCTACCGCTTACACTGCAGTAACTTTAGATTATAAACTACAGCTCAATAATTTCACTACTTCTACACTTGAGCAATTGGCAGTAGAATATAAACCTACTTCATCTAGTACTTGGACGTTGATTACAAACTATACGAATACTGCTGGTAGCTTTGATGTTGCTCCTACAAATATTTTTATCCCACTAGCTAATACGCAGAATTTTCAAATTCGCTTTCGAGCTTACGGTGTTTACTCGTATAACATTAACGGATGGGGTGTCGATGACATTAATGTGAAAGGGGCTTTTGCTACCCCTTGTTCAGGTAAACCAACTGCCGGAGTAGTAACTCCAACAGGTACATGTCCTACTGTGTTAAATTTAGTCGGTACAACAATGCAAGCTAATATTAATATGCAATGGCAGAGTAAATTATCATGTGGTGGTACATGGACAAATATTCCGGGAGCCACAACTTGGGCATATACCCTTCCTACCTTCAGTCAACCTACACAATTCAGAGCAATTTCAGTTTGTACAAATTCCAATCAATCAGACACCTCAGCACCAGTTACCATTAATTCAGTATCTCCATGTTATTGTACTTCAACCGCAACTTATGTAGCAGACGAGGATATATTTAATGTAACATTAGGAACGCTAAATAACACATCAAATTGTACTTCTATAGGGCCTGGTCCCGGTAGTGTAAATAGTCTGTATTCAAACTACACCACTCTAACACCACCAGATTTGCTCAAAGGAACAACCTATCCTTTTAGTGTAACTGTTGGATATTGTGGTACTTATGCATATAGTAATGTAGCTGCTATTTATATTGATTTTAATCAGAATGGTGTATATACTGATCCAGGAGAAAATGTTTATACTTCTACTTCTGGGGCAGGTTCAGTAGCTGGAGGGCGTGTATTAACAGGTTCGTTTACTGTTCCATCAAATGCTGTATCTGGAAAAACAGGAATGCGGGTCGTAGCTGTTGAAGGTACAACAGTAAGCCCTTGTGGTACTTATGGTTATGGTGAAACAGAAGATTACTTAGTGAATATTTTGTATTCACCCAATGTTACCGGTACTGGATTGGTAAACTACCAAGGAACTTATTGTGCAGGGTTAAACGTAACACTCACAGCAAGTGCACCGGGATACACTAATCCAAGTTTTGTTTGGAAAAAGCCTAACGGGACTTGGGATACAAGTACGGTGCTAACCATAAATAATATTCAACCTTCTCAAGGCGGAAATTACTTTTTATATATGTTAACCAGTGGTTGTTCAGGGAATCCTCCTGACACTTCTGCACCTCGATTGGTTCAGCTTACGGTCAATCCAATACCGCCTATGCCAACGGGAGCCTCTATCATAACATATTGTCAAAACGATCCGTTTGATTCGATTCATGTAGTTGGTTTGAATTTAAAATGGTACACAGTACCTAATGGCGGAGTAGCCGGGCCAAGCCCAGTAATTAATACTTCGATAGGCGGCACTTATACGTTTTATGTATCACAGACCATAGATGGCTGCGAAAGCCCTCGCAAGCAAATAACGGTAACCGTTTCGCCGAAGCCACCCATGCCAACGGC
>JAFDXP010000021.1 GCA_018267875.1 Bacteroidota bacterium
AGATGGCGTACTAAAAATGTCTGTACCCTTAAAAAAAAGGCAATGGTATGACAGCCTCTTCTCTTTTATAGAAAATGCCAAACTGCCATTAAGTCTTACTGGATAATCCTACTGCAAAATCTGGGTTTAAACTAGGTGCTTACAATGGCTTCAAAGAGCTCTAAATCTTTCTTTAAAAAGTTCGACATTTCGCCGCTTCTTTCCACTTGACAAATCCTCAACATCTTTTTGTTGAGGATTTTTTATTTTATTTCGACAATCAAAAAAATTGATTTTCTTTTCGCTTCCCAATTTGCCTCCTATCTTCGATGCCCCGTGAAAGTAGCTGCTACTCATAGAAATATTCTGGCGCTTGCCTTGCCCATTTCGTTTGCTTTGCTAATTCCTCAGCTTTCATTCTTAGCCAATACTATTTTTTTAGGACGTTATGGCGAACGAGAATTAGCTGTAAATGGTGTAGCCGGTGTGTTTTATCTGACAATTTCGATGATTGGTTATGGATTAAGCAGTGGAATTCAAATTCAATTAGCTCGGCGTGCCGGTGAAGGCGATCAAGAAGGTTTGGCAAAAAGCTTAATGAATGGGATCATCCTTTCTTTGTTAGGTTCAATTACATTAATGCTTTTGTCGCTTTGGTTAGCACCTTTAATTTTTAAATATAGCCTTTCCGATACCAACAATGCGCAGATGAGCATCAGCTACCTTTTTGTTCGTATTTGGGGTTTACCGTTTTTGCTTCTCACGCAGCAAATTAATGCCTTTTTCATTGCTACCAACCGTTCTCGTTTTCTTATTTATGGCTCTCTGGCCGGCACGATGACCAATATATTGTTCGACTATTTGTTGATTTTCGGACAATTTGACTTTCCCCGTTTAGGTATTAATGGAGCTGCTATTGCTTCTATTTTAGGAGAGTTAGCTTATTGCTTTGTTATGTTTACTCTTTTTTTTGGGCATCGTTTTCAACAACAATATCCTTTACGCCGTTTTTTAAGTTTTGATATTTCCATGTCAAAACGATCATTACGAATAGCCTCTCCGTTGATTGTTCAATATCTTTTTAGCATTGGCGGTTGGCAAGTATTTTTCATTTTTGTGGAACATCTCGGTACTCGCCAATTAGCTGCATCTCAAATTTTGCGAAGTATTTTTGGTGTCATAGGTATTGGCACTTGGGCTATGGCAGCCACTTGCAATACTATGGTGAGCAACATAATTGGTCAAGGTAGGCAAGATGAAGTGTTGTCGTTGATTCGGAAAATAGCAAAATTGAGTTTGCTTTATACCGTCGTTGTTTCTATCATTTTATTTGCCTTTGCTGATCAGTTCCTTTTGCTTTATCGTGACGATCCTACCTTAGTTCATTATGCAAAACCCAGCATGATAGTTATCATTATTGCTACACTGATAATGGCAATTTCCACCGTCGTTTTTAATGGGGTTGTCGGAACGGGAAATACACTTGTAAACTTATCTATCGAAATCACTTCAGTTATCATTTATCTAATCTATTGTTACATAGTTATTCAGCGTTTACAGCTGTCTTTGGCATGGGCATGGGGCTCCGAATTTGTATATTGGAGTATATTGTTAGGGTTGGCTTTTCTATATTTGAAATCAAAAAAGTGGGAAGGGAAAATTATTTAATTAAACCAACCTGTTCTGCTATTTCATACATTTCTATTCCGTTGTGGCTTTCATCATAAATACAATCACCATTACGAATCAATAAAACTTGTGGCGATTGATGCACGATCTGAAACTGTTCTGCAATTTTGTTTGAGATGGATCTGTATTTCAGCAAGTCAAGCAAGTAAAAATGCACGCCTGTCGGTGCTGTTTCACGTTCTAATCGAGCTTTAGCCATGGATGAAATGTTGCATCGTATGCTATGCTTGAAAATGACTACTGGATTCAATTTGCTTTCTTCTACTATCATATCCAGTTGTGCTTCGTCGGTTAATAGTTTCCAATTCATGTAGCAAAATTACAAAGGATAAAGACCCCGACCATTATTTTGCAGAAGCGGCATTTATTTAAATTTTTAAAGAATTAAAGAAGAAGTTCCAAGGCAAATTTTTGCGCTTTATAAGGAATAGGTTTATTTAGCAGACAAATCGTAAGTAGTATGAAGCATGCCTACATATTCCCTGGTCAGGGAGCACAGTTTTCGGGAATGGGAAAAAGCCTTTACGAAACAAACAGTGCCGCAAAAGAATATTTTGAACAAGCCAATGAGTTATTGGGATTTAGAATTAGCGATGTAATGTTTGCCGGGACAGATGAAGAATTGAAACAAACAAAAGTTACTCAACCGGCTATATTTTTACATTCTACCATTTTATTTCTCACAACACCCTATTTGAAACCGGATATGGTTGCCGGTCATTCGTTAGGCGAGTTTAGTGCCTTAGTTGCCAATCGGGTACTTCCTTTTAAAGAAGGTTTAAACTTAGTGTCAAAGCGGGCTTTAGCGATGCAGCGTGCTTGCGAATCCAATCCATCAACCATGGCAGCAGTGCTTGGTTTGGAAGATGCCGTGATTGAACAAGTTTTAAGTGAAATAAATGATGAAGTGGTTGTAGCCGCAAACTATAATAGCCCGGGGCAATTGGTAATCAGCGGAAGCATGAATGGGATTAGCATTGCTTGTGAAAAATTGAAAGCTGCCGGTGCAAAAAGAGCTTTGGTTTTGCCGGTAGGTGGTGCTTTTCATTCACCGCTTATGACTCCAGCAAAAGAAGAATTGCAAGATGCCATTATGAACACGCATTTTAATAATCCGACCTGTCCAGTTTATCAAAATGTAGATGCACATCCTTATATTGACCCTGCTATGATCAAGCAAAATTTGATCAACCAATTGACTGCTCCTGTTCGTTGGACACAAACTGTTCAAAAAATGGTAGCAAATGGAGCTACACAATTTACGGAAGTTGGTCCCGGCGCAGTTTTGCAAGGATTAGTAAAAAAAATAGCGAAAGAAGTACCAACAGATGGCATAAACTAACCGTAAGATTTTTATGCCTTAATTTTTGAATATTATTTAAACGGAATCGCTACAACAAGGATTTTTAGCTACGTACTAAAGAAGAGTCGTAGCTTTTTTTAAAACCCAGCATCAATGGGTAAGTAGCAACTCCAATTATCGGTAGTCATCAAAGCAAATTACGGCTACTACAAGTTGCTTAACTTGCATTTATAAATTGAAAAACACAAATCAATAATGGCTATAAAACACCTCAAAAACTACGCAAAGGGAAAATGGGTAGCATCTAAATCAAAAGGTGAAACGCTACACAATGCAGTTACCGGAGAAGCCGTATTTACGGCAAGTAGCGATGGGTTAGACTTCGGAGAAATGATGGACTATGCTCGCAGAGTAGGTGGGCCCGCATTGCGAAAGCTTACTTTTCATGAGCGAGGCAGAATGCTTAAAGCACTGGCCATGTATCTTTTAGAGCGAAAGGAAAACTACTATAAAATCAGTGCCCTTACCGGAGCAACAAGGATTGATAGTTGGGTAGATATTGAAGGCGGTATCGGAAATTTATTTGCAAATGCAAGCTTGCGCCGGCAGTTTCCTAACGAGCGTTTTTATGTAGATGGTGAAGCCACAAAATTATCAAAGCACGGAACCTTTATCGGACACCACATCATGGTGCCACGCGAAGGAGTAGCCATTCATATCAATGCCTTTAATTTTCCGGTATGGGGAATGTTGGAAAAAATCGCTGTGAATCTATTGGCGGGTGTTCCTGCCATTGTAAAACCGGCAACCCTTACCTCTTTCCTTACTGAAGCGGTATTTGAAGACATCATTGAATCTAAAATTTTGCCGGAAGGGTCGCTACAATTGATTTGTGGTTCTGCTCGCGGCATTTTGGACACCGTAGAAATGCAAGATGTGGTAACTTTTACAGGCTCAGCCGAAACGGGTAAAAAGCTAAAAGCACATCCACGTATTTTGTCTGAAGCCGTTCCGTTTAATATGGAGGCAGATTCGCTAAACTGTTGTGTGTTGGGTCAAGATGTTTTACCAAGCATGCCGGAGTTTGATATTTTCATCAAAGAAGTGGTGCGGGAAATGACAACAAAAGCCGGTCAAAAATGTACTGCTATTCGTCGTATTATGGTACCTTCAGACCGAATAGAAGAGGTGCATTTGTCCTTAGGAAAACGATTGAAAGGAACGGTGATAGGCGATCCTGCAACCGAAGGTGTGCGTATGGGTCCATTAGCCGGCATATCCCAAAGAAATGAAGTGCGCGAAAAAGTGCAACAGTTTGCTAAGTCGCAAGAAATCATCATTGGCGACTTGAATCATTTTGAAGTGATGGGTGCCGATAAAGAGAAAGGAGCCTTTCTTCCGCCAATCGTTTTTTTAAATAATGACCCCTTTCACAAATTAGATTGCCATAATGTGGAAGCCTTTGGTCCGGTAGCCACTATCATGCCTTACAAGACCTTAGATGAAGCTATGGAATTAGCTAAAATGGGGCGTGGGTCATTAGTTTGTTCTATTGTTACTCAAGATCACAATATTGCTCGTGATTTTGTATTGGGTACAGCATCCATGCACGGGCGCATTCTTGTATTAAATGCTGATTGTGCCGAAGAAAGTACCGGTCATGGTTCGCCAATGCCTATGCTTGTGCATGGAGGTCCAGGTCGTGCAGGTGGCGGCGAAGAAATGGGTGGATTGCGTGGTGTCATGCACTATTTGCAACGTACTGCTATACAAGGTTCACCAACTACCATTACCAAGATTACAAACGTTTTTCAACAAGGTGCAGCTCAACATGAGCTTGAGGTACATCCGTTCCGCAAATATTTTGAAGATCTGAAAATAGGCGATACGCTCATCACTGCAAAGCACACCGTAACAGAAACCGATATTACCAATTTTGCCAACGTAAGCGGTGATAATTTTTATGCTCACATGGATGCTACTTCTTTGGAAGGAACCATTTTTGAAGGACGAGTGGCTCACGGCTATTTCATTTTGTCAAAGGCAGCAGGCTTATTCGTTGATGCTAAAAAAGGACCTGTTTTACTTAACTATGGAATTGATGAATGTCGTTTTACCAAACCTGTTTATCCCGGAATGACAATAGGTGTAAAGTTGACCGTAAAAGAGAAAGTAGATCAAGAAAAAAGATCGGAAGAAGATATTCCTAAAGGTATTGTAAAATGGTTAGTTGATGTTTATGACCAATCGGGCGAAACGGTTGCCATTGCTACTATTTTAACCATGGTTAAAAAGCATCTTTAAAATAAACCTACTGATGGATACTGCTATCGTAGATATCCATAGAAATGATAAAAAAGAAGCTTGAGATCCATAGCAATTTTTCAGTGCAAATCAAGAAGGGGGTGAATTCAAAAATCAAGTAAACATTCCTCCTATTTCTTTATTAATTTTGCACACAATTTTATCAATTTTCATTTTTTCACACCGCATAAACTGAAGCAAAAAAATGCCTTACTTATTCACTTCAGAATCTGTTTCTGAAGGACATCCGGATAAAGTTGCCGATCAAATTTCAGATGCTCTTGTTGATAATTTCTTAGCCTGGGATGCAAACGCCAAAATTGCTTGCGAAACCTTAGTAACAACAGGTCAAGTGGTGTTGGCTGGCGAAGTAAAATGCAATACTTATATAGATGTACAATCTATTGCTCGTGAAGTAATCGGAAAGATTGGCTACACACGTAGCGAGTATATGTTTGAAGCTCATTCTTGTGGCGTTTTATCTGCTATTCATGAACAATCGCCCGACATTAATCAAGGAGTAGATAAAAAGAAAAAAGAAGATCAAGGTGCCGGTGATCAGGGAATGATGTTTGGATATGCAACCAACGAAACGGCTAATTACATGCCGCTTGCATTAGATTTAGCACACACGTTATTGCGTGAGCTTTCCGCTATTCGTCGCGAAGGAAAGCAAATGAAATATCTACGCCCTGATGCCAAAAGCCAGGTGACACTCGAGTATGACGATGATAACAAACCCGTGCGTATCGATGCAATTGTAATTTCAACACAACATGACGACTTTGCTGATGAGAAAAAAATGCAAGAGCAAATCAAAAAAGATGTAATCAATATTTTGATTCCGCGTGTCATCAAAAAAGTTCCACAAAACAAACGTCTTTTCAATGATAAAATCCAATACCACATCAACCCTACGGGAAAGTTTGTAATCGGTGGACCACACGGCGATACAGGGCTTACTGGAAGAAAAATAATAGTAGATACTTATGGCGGAAAAGGTGCACACGGCGGTGGTGCCTTTTCTGGAAAAGACCCTTCCAAAGTAGATCGCTCGGCCGCTTATGCCACTCGGCATATCGCTAAAAACTTAGTGGCAGCCGGAGTGTGTAATGAAGTATTGGTACAGGTTTCCTATGCTATTGGTGTGGCAAAACCGATGGGTATTTATATAAACACCTATGGTACTGCAAATGTTGAAATAACTGATGGTGAAATAGCCAAAATTGTAGAAGGCATTTTTGATATGCGCCCTTATTTTATTGAGCAAAGATTAAAATTACGCCAACCAATGTATAGTGAATGTGCAGCCTATGGTCACATGGGGCGCGAACCCGAAATAGTGAATAAAACATTCAAATCTGCTGATGGTAAGACAAAAACTGTAAAAGTTGAACTCTTTACTTGGGAAAAATTAGACTACGTAAGTAAAGTAAAGAAAGCTTTTAAAATCAAATAAACACTTTTAAAAAAGCACTTATTACCGTTAGCTATTTTAGTAAACACGCTAAAAAAGCTAACGGTTTTTTTAATACTTTAAGAACTATTGTATTACAAGATTACCTTTTCATACTAAATGTGTCAATGCAAAATGCGCAGAATCCAAACCTACGATAAAGAATGGCTAACTTATTTATTGCTAATTACTAAAATTACAATATACTGTTAGTATGAAGTCTAAAAATCATGTATAATTATTTAATTTTAATATGCATAGTTTAAATATGCCCTTTGCAGGCAAAGTGAATATTAATGGTTTGTAATTCTCGTTCTATTTTACAACAAGCACATGGCTTATGTCTCTTATTTATTTCCGACTCGCAAGAGTTATTAGTAAAAACATAAAACCCCAAAAGCACTAAACCCTTTGAAAAACTAAAACATCTTTACAGCATCCTCAGACTACCACCCATCCCGTTCACAAAAAGAAAATCTGAAAAATCCGTAGTACACAAAAGTCAACCAAAAAAAAGAAAACCTACCGAAAATACTATACTTCTCGAATGAATATACGCAATGTGTGGTTTAAACTTTGTTTGAATTATAATCTGTTTGAATTCCGCAATGCATACATAAATATATGATCTGTTTTCTGAAAAATGTTTTCTTTAAATAATATTATAGCTGATTGTTTTATAGTTTATTCTTTGACCAGTTTTTGGGTACATTGAAGACCATTTGTAAAATATATTTTTACCATATACAATCCATTTGTCAGGTTGCCAATAGAAATATTTTTTGTTTTAGTTATTTTTACTAATTGACCTTGTAGGTTGTAAATTTCAATTTTTAAGATGTCGTTTTCTGATTCAATACACAAATTTGAATTAGAAGGGTTGGGGTGCATGATACATTTTGTTGAAACAGATGCTTCCTTCACGTCAAGCGGATCATTACAATGGCTTTGCCGAGGATTGTTAGATACATTGCACGGATATTGATAAGTACTTTCTGCATTGGCAAAAATGGGATTTTTGCTTTCGATTAAATTTCGCATTCCAGCAGGCATTGAAACCTGATTAGAACTTCCACTTCCTAAAGCTACATTTTTACCGGACAAACTACCATTAAAAGTATAATCACACAAGGCATCGAATAGCCGATAGTAGGCATAATAATCTAAAGCGTCAAAAGCAGAATTGTTGGGTAAAGAATGGTCTGCCACATATACATAACCGTTTATGGTGTCAGATTGTACTCGTAAATAATCCTTCTCCGAGTTTGGAATATTAATTGAATGAAAGACATCGTTAGCCATTCTTTGATCGTTTGTTACATCATTTTCATATACTATTGTCAATAGTTTTACATCTGTAGGAAATGATTGTAAATCAGCTTGAGAAATATTGTAGGCATACCATTGAGCCATTGCTAAAATGAATCTGCCAGACATTCCCCAATGTAAAGCGGTAAAGCAATAGTAAGCATTAGCAAAAGAAGCAGCACCGCCGAAAGAATGTCCAACAAATCCAACTTTTGAAGTGTCAATAATGTTCGGATAGCTTCGGGCAGCAGTTAAAAATCCGTTTAACAAATTGCTATATCTATCCGTGCTGGTAACACCTATGGTTTGATAGGGAACAAATACAACTGCATAACCTTTGCCGGCAGCAAAATTTAAAAAACCGGAAATATTACTTGGGTCGTTTCCACCATACGCATGGCTATAAAAAATGGTAGGCACAGGAGCTGAAATGCCGGAAGGATAATAAATTACGATGTTATGCCCTGAAAAATTTGGATTCGGAAAAGATTGAGTTGTAACCGTATAATTCCCATCAGATCCATAGCCACTGATAGGTTTGGGAATTGGCCCAGTATATGTTTGACCCATTGAATGGGTTGAAAGAAATACTACTAACAATAATTGTAAAATGTGCTTCATGCTTTTTTAGAGTAGTAATTTTCTTGAAGGTTTAATTTTAAGATTGAAAGAATTTATTATCTGCACAAACTTTATCTATTAGTATGCAATTAAAAAAGGTTATTTCTTGCGAAACAACCTTTTCCAATTTTATAAAAATTCAGTATGAACTATTTATTGAAATTCACTATCCGGAATACCTTTGTTTATTTCTACAGATTGCACTTGTAAGGCAATATTTTGAGGGCCGGCAACTATCTTGATTGAGTAAGGAATTTTATAACCACCTGAATTTGGAACTGCTTTATAGTCGCTATATTCTTGAGACACAGAGCCTTGTTCTGATGCCTGAACAGATTTTACCAAAAAACCGGTTTTTACATCATAAAATTGTTTGGTTTTGTCTTTCCCTTTTTCTTCTTCAAGCACATAGGCATCAGAACCATTAACCTTTTCAATACCTTTAAGCACTGTGTTTTTTCCAAATTTTTCAGGGTGTAAATTAGCTTGAATGTCGGCAGATTCTTTAGCATCAGCTAAGTCATCAGCATCCATGTCAATTCGTTTGCCTTGTGCTTCTTGATAGCCTTTTGTTCCATCATACACTTTTTTCTGAAGCACCATGCCCATTCCTTCCATGGTGAACTTGAGCTTGTCCGGAGATTTTTTCATTTCCGTAATAGTCAGGGCAATCCCTTGCACGCTTCCATTGCTGGTGGTTTTAATGTCTTTAATGTTACTGACTGCTGTGGCACCACCAATTGCTACAACGTATTTTTTTATCACATCATTAGCTGTCAGATTGGTAGGTGTAGCAGATTTTGCTTCTTCTTTGATAGGACGACCATACGTGTCAAAATATTCAACCTTTCCATTGGTTGCAAAACGGGCCAAAGTAGGCGCTATATCTTTGTTGCCAACCACAACGATGTTTGCGTGTTCGGGGTCAATATGTTTTTGGGCTGCTGCTTGCACATCATCAGATGAAATGGCGGCAAGGTTTTTTAAATAATTTTGATAATAGTCTTTGGGCATTTTGTAACGCTCAATGTTGATGGCATATTGAGCAACTGTGGACGGGCTTTCTAAGCCGATAGCAAATGCACCGGACATGTTGACAAGGTGATTTTGCAATTCTTCTTGTCCAACTTTTTCCGTGCGGATATGGTTCATTTCAGCAATAATTTCATTGACTGAGCTATCTGTAACCACATTACGACCTTTAGCGTAGGCTTCAAAATTTGCCTTTAAAATATCGGGGCTAAGAGAAGAATAAGAGCCATAAGTCCAGCCATGTTTTTCACGAAGATTGAGGAACAAGCGTCCATTTGATCCTCCGCCGAGAATTGAATTAGCTACGCGAGCTTTCAGTACATCGGGAGTGCCGGGTTTTAGATCGGTTGGATAAGTAAGGTTTATCACGCTTTGTACCGCACCATCGCGGGGCACAAAAATAACACGACGAGTAGCCGGAGCGGTTGGGTTGCTATATTTGGCTGCTGGCACTACTGCTTTTTGCCATGTACCAAAGTAGCGTTCAATAAGTGGTTTGGCTTCTGCTAAGGTAATGTCGCCAACTACTGCCATGTAGGCTACATTGGGGCGGAAATAAGTGCTGTAATACTGTTTTACTTTAGCGAGCGTGATCTTTTTGATAGACTCTTTAGTGGCCACTTCGCCATAGGGATGTAGGTTGCCGAAGTTGATAGCTGCGCTTACTTTTTTAAGCATAGCATCTGGTTCGTTTTCTTCAGCTTCCAAGCCGGAAATAGCTCGGGTTTTTACTTTGTCTAATTCAGTTTGTTTGATGTCGGCATTGATAGCTATATCCGCCATGAGTGCAAAAAGCTCCGACTGATATTTCTTCATTCCCTTAGCAGAAAGGCCTTCATCGGATGCGTTGATGGTGGCACCAATAAAATCTATTTCCTGATTCAATTTGTCATTGCTACGTGTCTTTGTTCCGCTGAGCAATAATTCAGACATCATGTCTCTGTATCCAGCCATATCACCTTGCAAAGCAGGCTGGATATCTAATTGAATAGAGGCTGAAATAGTTGGCAACTTATGGTTTTCTACTACAAAAACCTTCAACCCATTTGGCAGGGTGAAGCTTTCGGTTTTGCCCAATTTAATTTCAGGAGCCGGACCTGGTTTTGGACGAATGCTGCGGTCGAGTGGCTGTGCAGAAGCATACATAGCTAATGCGATACTAAGTATAGAAAGTGTGCGTTTTTTCATTTTTTTCAATTAAACCGTTCAGATTTTTTGTTTACATGCCAAAGCCTTTGTAGGGCGATGTTATTTTTTCTCCATTGACTTTGGTAAATAATAAACCACGAGGCGGTTGTTCTTGTTGAAATATTTGGCGGCTACACGCTTTAGATCTTCGCGAGTAATCTTATTATATTGTTGCAACTCTGTATTGATTAGATTGGCATTACCCAAAAAGGTATAGTAAGTAGCCAAGTTATCTACAATGCCCGACACGCGCTGGTTTTGAGAGATGAAGTCATTTTCAATTTGGTTGCGAAGCTTTTGAAACTCCTCTTCAGAAATAAGGGAATTCATCACTTTATCTACTTCTGCTTCCATGCTTTTTTCAAGATCATCGGGTTTCACGCCAGCACCGGCAATGCCAAACATCATGGCAACGCCCGGATCTTCATTAGGAATAGCAAATGCCCCTACTGCCAAAGCTTTTTGCTGTTCGTCCACAATTGCTTTTTGAAAGCGAGAACTTTTTCCTTGTGATAATAATTGAGTGAGCAATTGAATGGCATAATTGTCTTCTGTACCTAATTTGGGCATGTGGTAAGCCAAGATAACTGCTGGTAGTTGAACATTGTCATAGAAAGTAACCCGTTTTTCGGCAGTTTGTTCAGGCTCTACCACATCAGGACGAGGAATGGCTTTTGTGCCGCGTGGAATATCACCAAAATATTTGCTGATATAGGCTTTTGCCTTTGCTTCATCAATATCTCCACCAATAACCAAAACGGCATTGTTGGGAACATAAAAGGTTTTGTAGAAATCCATGAATTCGCTCAACTTGGCTTGGTCAATATATTGCTCTTTGCCAATGGGAGTCCAACGATAAGGATGTTTGGTAAATTCATTTTCATACACTACGCTAAGCAATTGTCCATAGGGTGTATTATCATAGCGTTGCTTTTTTTCTTCTTTTACTACTTTGCGTTGTGTTTCTACACCAATCGTATCAATTTTGGCATGAAGCATACGCTCACTTTCCATCCATAACGCTAACTCTAACTGATTGGAAGGAAGCACTTCGTAATAATACGTACGATCTTGAGTTGTGTTGGCATTGAGTTGCCCGCCTGCTGCCTGCACCAATTTCATATATTCTCCACGGCCAATGTTTTCGCTACCTTCAAAAAGGAGGTGTTCAAAAAAGTGTGCAAACCCCGTCCGTTGCGGATCTTCGTTTTTTGAGCCTACATGATACATGACCCCAACGGCTACGATTGGCGTAGAATGATCTTCATGTAAAATTACATGCAGCCCATTGGGAAGGGTGTATTCTGAAAAGTTGATCTTAGTTTGAGCCATTGCCTTTCCGGCAAATAGCAATGCACCTAACATCCAGACAGAAAAGGCTTTCTGTTTTACCATGTTTTTTAAAATTTGGTGCAAATTTACAAATCGAATTTTGTCCTTTTAAAAAAAAGTCAACGAAGAATCTTAACTTTTCAGACGAGCTGTGATATAATTATTTTAAATTTGAAGCTGTCTTGCAAAATTCTATCATTTAAGTACATCAAAGCTATCCAATTCACAAGGTTCAAACATAAACTGTAAACTTTTTTTTAGAAAAAGCCACTTTTAAGCACTTTTAGTGCTAAAGTAGCTGGAAAATATAACCTGTAAGGCAAAATGAAAATATTTTAGTCCAAAAGAAATTTAATTTCCTATAATTTCCACACTAATTATCTATCTACGTTATGTAACAAGCGGAGCGTTTGAAAATAATAGGTCTAAGCGTTCAGCTTAAACCTGATTGATTGCTTAGATCATCTTGTAACAAGGTTAAGCATTGCTTAAACTTTATTGAGTGTTTCACTATCCAAGCTGGTTACAAAATTTATTCTGAAATTATTTCAGCAATTTCTGTAAGTCTGCTTCTGCTTGCTCAGCAGATTGATATTTCTTTGCCACTTTACCATCAGGAAGAATCAAAAATGCTTGTGGCACAAACTCTACTCCATATATTTCCGCAGCTTTCGATTGCCAACCACCCAAATCGCTCAGATGATAGGGCCAAACTAATTTGTCATCTTTAATAGCTTTTTCCCAGGCTTCTTTGCGTTGGTCAAGGGACACACTCACAATAGTGAATCCCAATTTTGCATTTTTAAATGCTTTGTCTTTATAGCGATCGTAAAGCTCTACCAATCGGGGATTAGCCATGCGGCAAGGACGACACCACGATGCCCAAAAATCAAGCAGTACTACTCGATCCTTTGCAATTTTCGACAATTCTAATTTTTCACCTGAAGGATTGTCAAACCTCAATTCCGGAGCCTTTTCTCCAATTTTTATTTTGGTGTTTTCAAATTGTGCAAATAAACTGCTTGTAATAAAACACAATGCTGCTACGGCAAAAAATCTCTTCATGGAAGTACTTTTGTTAATAGGCTAAAATTAGGGGTAAAGTTTTAGAGCAAAAAGAAAAAAAAGAGTAAACATAATTTATGCTTGCCCCAAGTTTAAAATACAATCCTCTATCCCGATAGGCATCAAGCCATTGCAGAAAGCATATTTTCTAGTGCTCCTTTAGAAAGTGGTTTGTTCAGAAACTGATTGACAAATGGATATGCTTTTGCTCGATTTTGGTCGCTCTCGTTGATAGACGAGGAAAGCAAATTGATTACAAAATTAGATTGCTTTTCTTCCGGAATATTGTTTTTGAAAGCATCCAGAAACTCAAATCCATTCATTAGTGGCATTTGAATATCCACCAGAATGACTGTTTTTCTATCTTGCGGAAGTGCTTTCATGTATTCCAAAGCTTCCGATGCTCCGGCAAAAGAACGAACGCTTTCGCTACGTCCGGTATTTTGGATTACTTTTTCGGCTATAAAGCAATCGAGCTTGCTGTCGTCAATTACAATAAAATACATAGTATCTAAGTTCATGGTTTACTTTCCTGGGATTTCCACCCTAAACTCAGTGCCTTCACCGGGCTTAGAATGAACCTGGATGTTTCCATTTAACTTCCTTAGTGCATCTTTTACATTGTAAAGTCCAAAGCCTGAACCGGTGTTTTGTGAGGTTGCTCTGAAAAACATACTAAAAATGTCGTTCACATAGGCTTCCTCAATTCCAATTCCATTGTCTCTCACAATCACTGTCGCACGCTCGGGAGTCGCATTCACATCCAGTTTAACAAATTTAGACACGGCATTTGAACGTTGGTACTTAAAAGCGTTCGATAACAAATTGGTAACAATTATTTTGAGTGTTAGCTCGTCCGACCGAAACACGCCTTCTTGTTGTAGGTTGATTTCAAAATCAATATTTCCCATTTTGGCGGTAACAGAAAAGACTTCTTTAAAGTCGTCAATCAGTTCATCAAAGCGGATGTCAACAATGGTTAGTTCGCCTCGCTTAATGGTGTAGTATTCGTGCATGTTTTGAATCAGTGCATCCATGCTCTGGAGCGACTTTTCCATCATTCCTGCAACCTCTTTCACTTCATTAAGGTCGTTTGAATTTTGTACAATTTCTATTGCTCCCAAAGAGCTGACAATTGGCCCGCGCATATCATGTGTGATGCTGTACGCAAACTTGTCTAACTCATCATAAGCCTTTTGTAGCTCTTCATTTCGCAAGGCAAGCATAGTGCTGGTAACATAATATTTGTAGCCTTCTTCAATGGCTGAGCGGATGTCGGCTTCTGTCCATGGTTTGGTGATGTAGCGATACACATGTCCGCGATTGATGGCATTGACAACAGACTCGATATCGGTATAGCCGGTAAGCAACATGCGCACCGGATGCGGAAAAACATGGGTGATTTCTTCAAAAAACTGAACTCCGGTTTTGCCCGGCATTCTTTGGTCGCAAAGAATTACTTTGATATCTGGATGCTTTTCTAACAAGGCACGCCCTTCATCGGCAGAGTTTGCCGTAAGGATGTTGTAATCCATGCGAAAAGTTGCTTTAAGACCCACAAGGTTGTGTGGTTCATCATCAATGTAAAGGACTTTTATTTTCTCCTGCTTCTCCACGCTTACAAGTTTTTAATTTCGTGAACAATAGGGATTACGATAACAAACTCTGTACCCTCGCCTGGTGTAGAATAAAGTTGAACGGAGCCGTTGTGTTTCTTAATAGTGTTATAGGCAATAGACATTCCTAAACCGGTGCCTTCTCCCACTTCTTTGGTGGTAAAAAACGGGTCGAAAATCTTCTTCTTAATGTCCTCATCCATGCCTATACCATTATCTTTGATGCTAATATACACATTGTCAGAATCAGACCAAGTACGCAGCATTAATTTTCCGCCTTGCGATCCATCCCATCGTTTGTGAATGGCATGAATGGCATTGGTAAGCATGTTGAGAAATACCTGATTAAGTTTTCCGGGATAGCATTCACACAAAGGTAATTCGCCCAATTTTTTTTCTACTTGAATGGCGTTATTGAATTGGTGGTTGACAATGACTAAGGTAGAATTTAGTCCGTCATTGATGCTTGCTTTTTTCAAATCATCTTCATCCAACCGTGAAAAAACCCGTAGTCCTTTCACGATTTCGGCTGTTCGCGATGCCCCATCGCTGATTCCTTGAATCAGAAAGCTAATTTCTTCTTTCAGATAATCGTAATCGGCTTCTTCTTTTAATTGAGTCATCTCATTTCTTCGTTCATCAGAAATACAATCTTTGACACAAACAGCCTCTATGTCTGTTACTAAATTGACAAGGGCATCTACATCGCGCCTAAGGGGACTGACGTTTGAGGTTACAAAGTTGATGGGATTATTAATTTCATGGGCAATGCCTGCAGTTAACTGTCCAAGAGAGGCCATTTTTTCTGATTCTACTAAGTTTGTTTCAGCATCTCGAAGATCTTTGATTGCTTGTGTCAGCTCTGAATTGGTGTGTTCAAGTGCAGCTGTTCTTTCAACCACCTTTTGTTCGAGTACTAAATTTTGGTCGGCAATTAATTTTTGAGATTCCTTCATAGCATCTATGGCTCGAAGGTTTGCCTGCTCTTTTTCCTTTTTGTAAATATTGATTTTGTCTGCAAGAGCAAAAGAGAGGAGGAGAATAGATAAAGAAGATCCAACTAAAATAGAATTATTAGTCCATAATGTAAAGGGCAAAACGCCAACATCTTTAAGGATATACACTATAACGCTTACTAAAAAAAATGACCAAGACAAATTAAAATATAAAGCGGTTTTAACACCCCTTTTCTGAATTATAAAACCTGCAAATAAGGCTAATAAAATACCAAAAAATGTATTGAATTGTATGACAATCTGAGATGCTATTAAATAATTGAACAAAGACAGAATAATAGCAATTAGATATACATATATAAATGCAGTAAAAATTTTACTCAGTTTTGGTAATTGGGCTCGAAGTTCTAAAAAGGACATAATAAAAATTGTAGAAAATATACCAACAAGAGACGTACTCAATGGTACACTTAATTCGATAAAATTATCAGCATTATTTCCAAAAAAGTGACGAATGTAACCTTGCAAAGAAATCTGAGCAAGAACTAAAAATAGAATATAAATACAATAATAAAAATAATTTCTGTCTCGAACAGAAATGTATATAAATATATTATACAATAACATTACCAAAGCAATCCCAAAATACATTGAAAAAATAACTGTGTTTATTATAATTCTAGTATTATTGTCTGATATTGATGAAAAGTACAATGGTACAACAAGTGGTTTTGAGCTTTTTACTCTAATAAAAAATGTTGATGCACTTTTTGATTTATTTGGTAATATTTGATAAAATGGGGTAGCCGAAAGTAAATTGTTGCTAAAATCTTTAAGTTCAATAATTTCGTTGTTTTCTATCAATTGATATACTGAAATAGAGTCTATACTTCCATTAGCAATCCCAAGTACTTTATTTGAATTTAAACTATCAAATTGTAGTTTTACTCTTAACCAAAGAACCGAATTGGTTAAACCATAGCTGGCATTATGAGTAGTAAGTTTGAAATCAGTAGCGTTGATTATATCATTAAGACGTAATTCTCCTGTTGCATCTTCTAAAAAGTATGCACTTTTATTAACCAATGAATAATCATCAATATTTGAAGTGCTGCTTCTATCACAACTAGATATTGCAACAACTAAAAGAATAATGATAACAAAAAGTAGTCGTATTCGATTTCTAAGTTTAATTCTTGTCATTTATTTATTCAATCTTCGAAACGTAGAACTAAGGTCATATTCAATAGTTATTTCCCCTTTGGGACCTTCCATTCTTTTGGTTTGAATGGGGTTTTGCATCAAGCTATCAACGGTTGATTTAACAATATCTATTGCGCCAGATAAAACTTGAACATCCGGAATTACCATGGCGGTTGCAATCAAATTTAATTTAGGATAATTAAAATATCCATTATCTCCGAGTGATCTTTCAATTTCAAACCCTACTTGTTTACTTGGTCTAACTGTCGCTGGAGCGCATAAAGCAAACAATGTATCCATTCCTAATGCTCTTGCTAATGCGGCTCCACACCAACCTAAAAAAATACTACCAATGCCATACCCTGCTATTTCTCTGGAATTCCATAAACCACAAAATTCTCCTGTAACTTTCATTTTATGGCTTTCAACTATATCAATAATTTTTTTATCCACCCGTCCCACGGCATCTTCAATTGGTAATGGCAATATGTCGTCAGCTATTTGAATTCGTCCTCCGGCTAAGACTTTTGGCGAATCTTCGACAGACTCAACTAAGATTACATAAGTGTTTGGGTGATCTACCCATATAGCTTTATTTGATGTAATCATCTTAATGTCAAAAATCTCTAAAACTCGTCTATGTCCTATAATAAACCGCTCACATGCTTCAGGATCTTCTATCGCTTTAAATGTTCTGAATCTTACTGTTGTCATTTCCAGCGGAATATTAACCCTATTCAGTTATATTTATCTTTTTTAATCCTTGTCGAATTCATTTTCTAAATCCCCCCCGTCTTCCCTTATGAATAATAAACTTCTTCAATGGGTAAGCGATATGATTTTACATCTGGTTCATTGGCATATCCTAAGCGGAACAAAAAAACGGGTAGTTCTGTTTCCCTTACTATTCCGGATGTTGTCACAAAATCATCATACAGTTTCAAGAAACGGGTTTCAATATCAGGTTTTATTTGAGAATTTTCAGCTTGCAGAATGCGTACAAAATGCAGAATTGGTGCCAACATGGGTTGAAATGCAATGCCATGTTTGGTTGCCAACAGCCAAATACGTTCTAATGCCCGACCGGCATTCAATAGTTTTTCTGCATCGAAGGCAGGAATAGTCAGAATGCCTACTGCCGAAGATGTTTTGACAGAACGACGAGATAATCGCTCTAAACCTGTGCCGGCATCCCATTGATGTAAATATTCTACTACTTGCGGATCGCGTGCTAATCGCAAACCAATATGTTCGGCAATAGATAGCTCAAAAGTGCTTAAATCTAAACCATCTCTTGATTTGACGGCTTGCTCTTCGTCCCAACGAAGTTCTTTTTGAAATAGCTCAAAATGCCCCTCAGTTATAAATATCCGCAATCGTTCGGAAGTGCCTATGATATCGGACATTTTCTCTAACTGATCAGGCTGAGAAAGATAAATGAAACGCGCACCCAATCCGTCAATTAAGGTTTGCATTTCGTCAAATACAGCCTGCGGAATTGGTTGTCTGTTACCATCAGCTCGATTGGTATGGCGAGGCAATATAAAATTTACTAACTCCGACACGGGTGTTTTTCCCGTATTTTTAGAAAATTTCAGTTGTGCAAATGGGTTTTTCCATCCACCATTCGGGAAAGGAACTACTTCTGTTTGAAATCCTAATTCTTCTGCTTTTAAAGCAGCATTTTCAATGGCAGCACCTAAGGCTACATAAGAGGCCATGCTTTTAAAATCACCGAAGGAAATAGAACGATGTAGATCATGCAAAAGCCACAAACTGTGACTATCAAAATGCCATTTCCAAGGTTGGTTGTTGCCGGCTGAGGGTGCTAATAAGGCTGCTTCTACAATTTGTTTAGCTGTATCTTGAGAAATGAAATTGCTTTCGGCTTTTATTAAGGGAGCAACCAATGCTAAAGTTGTTTCGCGGTTTAATGGTTCAATAGAAGCCGCTTCGTCCACAAAAGTTTTGGTTTCTTTCGGATCGCCAATCAGTTCTTCAATGTCCACAAAATATCGTCCCGATTGGTGAAATTGGTCGAGTAAAATTCTGCGACAAATATCGGCTGTAATGCCACCACCTAAGGCCACCGCACTGGCTAATTGTGGCCATGTAACGATAGATTCTCCGACTTCTAATGCAGATGCTTTCATGCGCGGCGACAAGGTTTCTACACCTGCAATAGGAAGCATATAAGGCACTTTCTCTTCGCTTGTTTGTAAGTTTTTCAGTACCTCAAAATTTATTTCAAGATGATCTAACCAACCGTGAATAATAGACCGATTCGGCTCCAAGTCAAACCTCTCTACATCAATGGTGGCCTTGTCGCTTGCTTCCATCAGTACGGGAATTTGCCGTTTTTTAGCTTCAATTCTGGAAAGGATTTTTATGTCAATGCTATCACATTCGTCTATTAATACATCCAGCTTTCCATCTTGTTCCAAAAACTGCCCAATGTTTTTTTCTGTAATTCCTTCATGAAAACAAATCACTTTCAAAAAAGGGTCAATCTCTGCAATTTCTCTTGCTACCAACACGGTTTTCAACAATCCCATGTTGTGGATGCCGCTTCTCAGTCTATTGAGGTTGGTAAGTTCTAAGTCATCAAAATCAGCTATTCGTATTTCGCCAAAACTGCGTTCCATAGCCAAGGTTACTGACACAGATTGTCCCACCGAAAGCCCGATTACGCCTACTTTTTTCTTGGACAATTGTAGGCTTTCTGCTTCAGTGATTTTGTATTTATTTCTGTTGGATCGTAAATTGATAAATTCGGTTTCATCTAAAATATGTACCACCTTATTTGACCAAGGATAATAAACCCAAACGCCGTATTCCTCTATGGGTGTGCCTTTCAGGTGGTTGATGACCAACGATTCCGTTTCGGCAGAAGAAAGTGTTTTTTTAGGGTGTGCCGTTTTGACTAATTGTTTTAGTTGAGCCAAGATTGTATCATGCACTACCACACTTGAGTTTTCGGTAAGTAAGGTTTCGAGTTTTTTTCGATCATCTTCTTTATTTAATCTAAAAAAAACTGGCGTGTGAACATGGTTGTTTGTTGCGCCCATTTGTAGGCGTTCGTTAATAATGCGGCTTAGCATATTAGTTGAAATATTAGAGTGTTCGTTTTAGTCTCCTTAAAATTTTTCATTCGAAAACATCTGGTTATGCGTTATGGTCAGATATCTCGTCAAAATGGGGTTAAAAGCAATTTGCTTTTTTGATTTTTTTTTCTATAAATCCTATATCATTCCTTGAAAATTCGTTTGCTAATAATTTTTCCTAACTTGCAACGAAGTACGTTTCAAATCTACTGTTAATTGTTTCAGAAAATGACAAATGAAAAAATAAATATACTCTATGTGGATGATGAGGTGAATAACCTGGTGGCCTTCAAGGCAACGTTTCGTCTAAAGTATCATGTTTTCACGGCAATTAGCGGAGAAGAAGCCATTAAATTAATGGGATCAAATGATGTGCATATCATCATCACCGATCAGAGGATGCCGGGCATGACAGGGGTAGAATTTTTGGAACAAATTTTAGAAAAGTATCCGGATCCGATGCGCATTTTGCTGACCGGGTTTGCAGACTTAAATGCCGTAATTGAAGCGGTCAATAAGGGAAAGATTTTCCATTATCTGAGCAAGCCATGGAACGAGGAAGAGTTAGATGCAACCATTCAAAGGGCTTTTGCAGTGTATCTGAAACGTAAAGAAGAAAAAGAAACAACCAATAAGCTTGCTGTTTCAAATGATCAACTTGAATTTTTACTTCGACAAAAATTATTGTCTTAATAAAAACTCTCAGCTTACGTTTGTAAAGAATGTAAAATTATTATTTTGATTTTTATGTATGCGTTAATATTGGCATATCATCAATCTTTAACGTTATTCTTTCCATTTCCACCATTTTAGTTTTTCAGGTTCTTGTTTGTTGATGGGTGTTTCAGCAAAATATACTGCACATCTAAACACATACAGCAAACACCTATCTTGCACACATCCTGCCCATAAATTTGAAAGGTTGTAAAGCTCCTGAGGAACCTTGCCTTTCAAGTCGTCAATTTGCATAATACCTATGTTGTATAAATCTGTTGCAATTGACTTTCCCACACCCGGAATGGATGTCAATTCTTTCATTATAGATGAAGGAACCATTATAACTTTACGTTGTCATTTTCATCCAACTCCCAAAAAGGATTGTAAACGACTTCAAAAAGATGCCCATCTAAATCTTTGAAGTAGCCACTATATCCACCCCAATAAACTTTCTGAGCCGGTTTTACGATGGTAGCACCTAATTGAGCAACTGTTTTTAAAATTTCATCCACTTCACTTTCCGATTTTGTGTTGTGAGAAATAGTAAGCCCTGAAAAGGGTGTTGGTTGATAGTCTAAGGTCGTGTCGGCAGCCAATTCTTGTTGCGGGTGTAAGGCTAAAATAATTCCACCTAAGTCAAACAGTGCTAAGCCATCCAAACTTTTGTCTGATTTTTTCCAACCCAATCCATTTTCATAAAAATCTAAAGATTTTTGAAAGTCATTTGTTCCAAGTGTTATTAAATTAATTTTTTGGCGCATGTTCTATTGTACAGATAAGTTCGTTTCCCTAAAAAATAAGGCATGATTTTAGGAGGTAAAAAAAGCTGTTCGTTATTTTCAAAGGTACTAAAATCTCAGGTTTTAGTACTTGTACCTTCACCCTTCTTTTTATCTCTTATCATTTAAAAAAAATAAAAGCTACAAACTTTTCGAGTGCAGCTTTTACATTGAAAATATCACAATTGGATGAATTAACCAACTGTAGCCGGAGAATCGGCATAGCTTAATGCTTTTTCAACAAGGTTTTTAGAGCCAATGTAAATAGGGCAACGTTGATGCAGTTCGGTTGGAATGATATCAAGAATGCGCATAGACCCGTTGCTGGCCACACCACCGGCTGCCTCAATTAAGAAAGCCATAGGATTGCATTCATATTGCAAACGCAATTTTCCATTTGCATTTGAATTATCGGACGGATACAAGAAGATGCCGCCTTTTATCAGCGTTCTGTGCATATCGGCCACCATAGAGCCAATGTAGCGATGTGAGAATGGTCGTCCCTGTTCTTTATTATTTTCCATGCAATATTCTAAAAAAGCTTTTGTGGCTTCTGAATATTTGCAGGTGTTTCCTTGATTAATAGAATAAATTTTACCTATTTCAGGGCATTTCATGTTGGGATGCGATAGGCAAAACTCACCGATAGACGGCTCTAAAGTAAAGCCATTGACACCCAGTTTAGTTGCATAAACCATCATAGTGCTGGATCCATAAATCACATATCCTGCAGCCATGAGTTTATTGCCTGGTTGCAAAAAATCCTCAGTAGTACAAGGCTGACCTAAAGGGCTAACTCTTCGATAGATGGAAAAAATAGTGCCAATTGGTGCATTCACATCAATATTAGATGAGCCATCGAGCGGATCAAACAAGACCACATACTTGGAGTTGACTGAAAATTCTTCTCCAAAGCACACATATTCATCATTTTCCTCTGAAGCAATGCCTGCACAATCGGCACTTCCGCGCAAAACACTGATCAGCATTTCATTGGCATAAACATCCAATTTCATTTGCTCTTCTCCTTGTACATTGGTTGCTCCGTGTTTACCCAAAATATCTGCTAAGCCGGCTTTCAACACTTGTTTGTTGATAATTTTGCAGGCTAACCCTATATCTCGTAGCAAGGCAGATAATTCGCCTGTTGCTTGAGGAAATTGGCGCGTTTCTTGAATGGTAAACTCGTCAAGCGTAATGAGTTTTCGATGTGAATTCATCTTTGCTAAAATATTTTTCGATAATTGGCAAAATTAATATTCTTTTTTTTAGGAAGAACGGAACAATAAGTTGATAGGAAGAAACAAACTGCAAAAAGGGGTTTTATAGAAAGAAATAACACAAAATAGGTTTCATTCTCAAATGAATGCGCCTAAATTTGCACTGCTTCAAAAACGGCGATGGTACAATACTACAAAAACATTAACCGGCAAACGCTGGAAATTGATAAGCCCGAAGGAGCAAACTGGATAAACGTTACCCCTCCTTTTCAGGAGAACGAAATTGAAAACCTTTCTCAGCATCTCAATATTCCGCGCGACTTCCTTACAGATACCTTAGATATTGAAGAGCGTGCTCGCTATGAAATAGATGAAGGGGTAAAGCTGATTGTGCTAAAAACACCTATTGAAAACAATTCGGTAAACGAAAGCGATGCCTATTATGTAACTATTCCAATTTCTATCATCATCACGGAAAGGCATCAAGTGGTTACGGTCAATTCGTTTGAAAATGTAGCGATTCATCGCTTCCTGAATAGCTTTGCTAAACAGCATCCCGAGCGACCCAACATGATGGTGTTGAAGATTTTTGAGCGCGTGGTTTTTGACTTCATGCAAGTGCTGAAAGAAATCAACAACCGAAGAAATATTCTGGAGCAAAAACTGTATGACTCTAATAGAAATGAAGAGTTGCTCTATCTCATGCGTATTCAAAAAAGCCTTGTTTATTTTGTTACAGCACTTCGCTCAAACGAATTGTTGTTGATGAAAATGGAGCGAACAAACTTTTTGAATTGTGATGAGGATGAGCGCGAATTTTTGTCGGATATGATAGTTGAATATTCCCAAGCCTTGGAAATGGCTGAGAAATATTCTACGATCCTTGTCAGTACGTTAGATGCCTTTGCCAGCATCATCAATAACAATATGAACTTGGTGATGAAACGCCTGACCAGCATCACGATCCTCATTTCACTGCCAACACTAATTGCCAGCTTTTTTGGCATGAATGTTCAAGTACCTTTTGAGCAACGTCCTGAAGGGTTTTATTTGGCTATCATCTTATCTATCGTAACGGCTGTCATCATGGTCGTTTACTTCAATAAAAAACGTTGGTTTTAAACCCATGCCCGACCGATTCAACATAAGAGTTTATGGCATCTTGATAGACAATGAAAGACTGCTGGTAAATGAGGAAAAAATCGGCACTCGATTAGTTACAAAATTCCCCGGTGGTGGATTAGAGTTAGGGGAAGGTATAGCTGATGGATTGAAGCGTGAATGGAAAGAAGAATTGGGCCTGAGTATTGAAATTGTTGACCACTTTTACACGACCGATTTCTTTCAACAGTCTGCATTCGACAACTCACAAGTAATTAGTATCTACTATCGTATTCACTTAGCTCAATTGCCCGAATCGTTCACCAACTATGAGTCTAACGAACATACTTTTTGGCTACCGATTTCAACCGTGAGTTCAGAGACCTTTCATCTTCCTATTGATAAAGTAGTAGGGCAAATGCTTTACAAACGATATGCTGACCGATCATTATAAATCTTAGTTAAGTACTTATCAATGCTACTTTTTTAAGTTACCGTTATTTTGAAACGGGAAAATGGTTTTCAAACCAAACAACATCAGCAACTAAAAAGATTCATCCGATATAACACTTCTGAATGAAATTATTATTGCAATATCTCAGCAGGTATAAAATGCTAATTGTAGCAACTCTCCTGTTGGCTTCTGTGAATCAGGTTTTCTCTCTTTTTGATCCATACATTTTTGGGCACTACCTTATAGATCCTTTTGCCAATCAAGTAACTTATTTCCGAACACAAGGGCTTGACCATTCATATTTTCATGGGGTTATGATTGCCTTACTCATGTTGATAGGCACAGCGATGGTTTCTAGAATTGCCAAAGCCTTCCAAGATTATACCACAAATGTTGTGATTCAAAAATTTAGCGCAAGGCTTTATACTGATGGACTGAAACACGCTATGCGCCTGCCATATCAGGACTTTGAAGACAAAAGAAGTGGTGAAACTTTATCCGTATTAACTAAAGTCAGAACTGATTGCGAACGGTTTATCACCAGCTTTATCAATTTGGTTTTTATTCCCTTGATAGGAATTGTGTTTGTAATGGTTTATGCTTTCAGGCTACATCCTGCACTACCGGCTATTTTTGTGGGAGGAGCCATGTTATTAGGTGTTTTAACCACATTTCTTAGTAAGAAAATTAAGGCGATTCAAAAAAATATTGTTGCTGAAACCAATGCGCTTGCAGGCTCTACTACAGAATCCTTACGCAATATAGAATTAGTAAAAAGTTTAGGACTGACTAATCAAGAAATACGAAGGCTAAATGCAAACACCATAAAGATTTTGGGTCTTGAGCTTAAAAAAGTTCGTAGTGTTCGAACTATATCATTTGCACAAGGCACATTTGTAAACTTCCTAAGGCAAAGTATCATGTTTGCTTTGTTGTACTTTTTGTTTCACCAATCGTTGACTTTAGGACAATTATTTTCCATGCAGTTTTACTCATTCTTCATTTTTGGTCCACTTCAAGAATTAGGAAACGTCATTCTAGCCTATCGGGAAGCGCAAGCCTCCTTGCATAATATGGAAGAACTGTTGCAACGTCCCGTAGAAACAAAACCGGAGCATCCTGAGTCCATTCAGAACATACACCATTTAAAATTTGAAGGAGTTCGTTTTCAGCATCAAAGTGCAACCAGACCGGCTCTTCGACATATTTCGTTCGATGTTCAAAAAGGCGATACAATTGCTTTCGTTGGACCTTCTGGTTCGGGCAAAACAACCTTAGTGAAGCTTTTGGTGGGTTTATATCATCCAAATGAAGGGGCTGTTTTTTACAACGGACATGCCGGATCTAAAATTGATTTTGATGAACTGCGCCACCAGATAGGTTTTGTAACTCAAGACACCCAATTATTTTCTGGCACCATCAAAGAGAATTTGTTGTTTGTAAATCCATCGGCCACAGAAGCTGACATGCAAACCGTTTTGGATCAGGCTGCTTGTCAAAACCTATTGTCTCGAGCAGAGAAAGGAATAGAAACCATGATTGGTGAAGGTGGATTAAAACTTTCAGGTGGGGAACGCCAACGGCTCTCTATTGCTCGCGCACTGCTTCGGCAGCCGCATTTACTCATTTTTGATGAGGCTACTTCAGCACTCGATTCATTAACCGAAGAAGAAATTTCAAAAACCATCCGAAGCATAACTGAAAAGCGAGCGCATATTACCATCATGATTGCACATAGACTTTCCACTATCCTTCATGCAGACAGAATCTATGTGCTTGAGAAAGGGCAAATCGTTGAAACCGGCACACACCAATCTCTATTGAACGAAAAAGGGTTGTATTATGCTATGTGGCGGCAACAAATTGGTGAACGAGATGAAGCAGAATTTATGCAATCGTAGTTTCGTCTAAAGCGGTTACAAACTGTTGCAGGTGATCTATTTCTACATGATCCATTACAACAATTTTATACCAAGACGCATTACCTTCATGCTTGTCAGGCACAAGACCAAAACGCCACGCTATATCTTCAGAAATATCAGTAGCCCTTATGGTTATAATGTTCATTTGTGGATGCCTATAAAAGCGCACATTCCTCTTTGTGAGTTCAGCGCAACACCAAGATGTGCGATATAAAAGCTTGTTTATTTTTTCAAGCCAACCAAAAGGTCCGTAGGTAAACAAAATCATCCAAACGGCAATGGAATTTGCACCGGATCGGCTTCCGCTTAGTGTAATATCCATACCACTAACATACTGTGCTTCTTTGGTGTAAGCGTATTCCATCAGTCCTTTTCGGCAAATGAAAATCCCCGTTCCATAAGGTGCTTGAAGCATTTTGTGTGCATCTAAAGTAATGGAAGAAACATATGTATTTGCAAAATTGAGTGCGTTCTTTTCCGCGCTGATAGGATAAATAAATCCGCCAAAAGCACCGTCCACATGGAGTTTGAAATTAAGTCCGCGGTTTTGAAGTGCTGTAACATAAACATCGGGAGAGTCTATGCTGCCAAACATCGTGGTTGCCATGTTGGCTATCACTATGCAATAACGAATACCCTCTGCCATCGCTTGTTTCAGCACATTTTCCACCGTTTCATTCGATATAAGTCTTGTATTTTCGTCCACTGCTACACTATACCAATTTAGATGGAGTAGATTAGCTGCTTTCGCAATAGAATAGTGGGTGTCTTCTGAACCGATAAGAGCAATTTGTTCTTGCTTTGCTCCACATGCTCTTAAAAAATAATTTCTATAAATCCAGGCAGCTTGAATATTAGCTTCTGTGCCGCCGGCTGCAACATATCCATCAGATTCGTTAGGTTGCGCGCTCAACATATCCACAGCCAGCAATTCAATGATTTCACGCTCTAGCTTTTGTGTTCCTCGAAAGAAAAATTCAGATTCACCTAAGGTATGACAACCGATGTGGTTCGGGTTTTGAACATAAGCTCGTAGCAAAGGTGCATCTTTTAGAAAGGTTGCCTGATCATGAAAAACTTGAGTGTCTAATTTAGAGGCAGGGATTCCTAATGACAGTTTTTGACGATAATCAATATTTTCATTTAATGCTGCTGAGATGCGATCATCCATCTCGCCATGTGTAAGCCTTTTCCAATACTGCATAGAGAAAAAAATAAGTACAAAGTTAATACGCTCAATTCAGTAGGTAATAAGGAAACAATAAGAGAAATCAGCTTAATAGATAAGCAATATCATCCCTTGTTAATCGTTTGACAAAAGCATTATCATCAGCCACTAATTCGCTTGCCAGTGTGCGTTTACGCTCTTGTAGTATAAGCATTTTTTCTTCTACTGTTTCCTTACAAATAAGGCGATAGGCAAAAATATTTTTAGTTTGCCCGATTCGGTGTGTTCGGTCAATGGCTTGTTGTTCAACAGCAGGATTCCACCAAGGGTCAACAATGTAAACGTAATCAGCCGCTGTAAGGTTGAGTCCAATGCCACCAGCTTTAAGAGAAATTAGAAATATGCGACAATCATTTTCGTTTTGAAACTGTTGGATAGCTTTTTCTCGATCGGATGTAGAGGTGCTGCCATCAAAATAAGCATAGCGGATTTGCATTTTATCAAGTTGTTCGCGAATCAAAGCTAACATGCCTAAAAACTGAGAAAAAATAAGTGCTTTATGGCTACCTACATTTTCTGTTATTTCTCTTACGATTTCATCCAGCTTCACTGAATGATTTGCAAACCTTTCTTCTTCGTTTAGAATTGCAGGTGAATCACAAATTTGGCGAAGCTTTGTCAATCCGGAAAGTATGTGCATTTGTGACCGCTCAATACCTCGCTCATCAATCATTCCAAGAATTTGAGCCTTATAATTATTTCGGTAAGCATCATAGATTTTTCGTTGATCCTTACCCATTTCGCAGTATAGTATTGTTTCGGTTTTTTCCGGAAGATCTTTTGCAACTTGTTCTTTTGTTCGGCGCAACATGAAGGGATAGGTCAGTTTTCGTAATTGTTGCTTTACGTCTTCTTCCTGAAACTTATCAATAGGTGTAGCAAATTCATTCATGAAAAACTCACGGCTGCCCAACATACCCGGATTTAAGAAGTTCATTTGAGCATATAGGTCGAACGTATTGTTTTGCACCGGAGTACCGCTTAGGCAAAGACGGTGTTTGGCATTGATGAGTAAAGAAGCTCGCGCCACTTGGCTTTGCGGGTTTTTAATTGCTTGCGACTCATCTAAGATAGCATAGTCAAATTCATAGGTGTTGAACATTTTGATGTCGCTACGCATGGTTCCATAGGTTGTGATAATGATATCAAAAGGCTTAAAATTTCGAGTGTGTAGGGTGCGTTTGGCTCCGTGATGAATTAAGTATGTTAGCTGAGGAGTAAACTTTTTAATTTCATTTTCCCAGTTGTACATTAAAGTAGTAGGACACACAACTAAAAAGCGAGCATCTTCATTTTCGTTTTTGTAATGCTGCATGTTAGCCAACGTTTGCACCGTCTTTCCCAAACCCATATCATCAGCCAAAATGCCGCCCCAGCCTGCTTCTCGAAGAAATGAAAGCCATTGAAAACCAGCTTGTTGATACGGACGTAAGGTTGCTTTTAACTCTATTGGTGGTTGGATATTTGCAAAATCATTGTCAATAATTTCTGTTAGTCGTTCTTTCTTTTCTTCCAATTCTAACATTACAGATTCCTCATCCACCTGAGCAGCTAATTCATCTAAGGCACTGAAATGGTATTTTTTGAGACGAATTTTACCATTTTTAGCTTCGCCCATTTTTATCAAGAGCGAATATTTCTTGAGCCATTCTTCAGGAAGCAATCCTAATGTGCCATCGCCCAACTTCACATAGTTCAGTTTCTGCGCCAGTGCCTTTTTCACTTCTGCAATTGTAACAACTTGATCACCAAAGGCAACTTCTACTTGTGCATCAAACCAATCTATGCCATTGCTGACTTGAACTCGAGTTTGAGGTTTGTGACTGTTTACTCGAAGGCTTTTTAGTCCTTCAAAGCCAAACATTTCAACATTCCATTCTTTCATTTCGTCAGAAAAACGAAAAAACCAATTGTTAGAAAGAACTGCCCCGGCCTGCAAATACATAAAATGCTCTTTAGCATGTTCTTGCATATCACTATGCATCATTCTAAGATGATTGATAAACAACTCTTCGATATCTGCATTTCGCTGAATGATGGTTACACGACCATTTTCGGGTTTTACCACATCGCCAATATCACCCCAAGAAACATGAACACCATTGTATGAAAAAGCGGGGCGCAACATCAAAATTTGCTCCCGTTCTTGTAGATAAAGTTGATAGTCGGGCTTAGAAGACTCTACTCGATTCATCAACAACTCCTCAAAATCAACCTTAACTATTCTTGACCAAGACATAACGTCTTCTTCTAAAAATTGATTCCAATTTTCTGTTTCTATTTCAATTCTGCCATCTGGCATAAATTGTTCCAACAGTTTTGCTTGATCGGGATTTTCTATTGTGTGAATATTTCCTTCAATCAGCAACAAGCCATCATTCAGTACCTCAGCCTGATCGAACGGAATATTCATTTGTCCGATTTGCCATTCAAGTTGTGCAAGACAACCTTCTTTCTGTTTGGTAATGGTAATTTTTGGCTGAACCCTTTTAGCTGAAAACCCTATTGATACAAGTGATTTGGACGATAGTGTAGTGCCCCTTGGTAATAAAAAACATAAATTATGCGTATCAAAACGCTCTAATAATTTCCTATACTTGGGCAACAAATATTCCCATACTTGATCACGTACTTCCTCTGAAGGTACATCTTTTAGCACATCTGTATAATCGCCCAAGAAATCACCAAAAGGAATGTTCTTCTTGATAAAACGAAGTAATTCTTCCGGTTGAAACTTTCGAACTATGGGAATTAATTCACGATCAGAATCATCATAGCGTGCAGGGTTTATATAGTGTGACAATTCTATCTTTTCAATAGTGCCCATAAATTGTTCGCTGTCTTCATTAATCATTCCAGACACCAACAACACACGCACAAAGGGATACCAAGAAGCTGATGGATCTATTACTATTCCCAACCTTTCTTTGGGCGGCGTTTCCGCTTCAATAGCAGGTTCTACAATTTCTAAAGGCTTTGCTTCAACCTTTTTAATAGACGAATCTAAAACTCGTAGAAATGGTTTCCCGCCTTCATAGGTAAAGGCAAATTTATTGGTGAGGTCATCTTTTAAAGAGTAGCCGTAAAGGCTCAACAATTTGTTCTTTTGTTCATCCCAATTGCGTAGGGTTTGAAAAAAAGAAGATCCATAAGTGTATAAAACTTGAAGAAAAACCGCCGCTTTATGTACACACAATGGATGCCCTGTTTCGTCACAACGACAAGATGAATCGAAATAACGATCCTCATTTTGACGAATGGTTACTGGATAAGTTTGCTCATCATCTGCCACTTCTGCGGTAATGGTGTCATCTTTTGTTTCAGAAATAAAAACCTTTTTGGATTTAGCCAAAATTTCTGCTTGTTCCATGATAGATGGCGATGCAAAAATTTGCAGCAAGGAATTGGTTACCTGCCTCAATCTGACAACCGTGTGTTGTTGATGGTAGGACACATCAGTATTTTCAAAAAAGCCGCTTTGCAGCAGATCGTTTAACTGAAACAGAGCTGCTACTTCATGCCGACAAATTTCGCCTAAATTATAGGGGCATTGACACCGAATGGAAAGTTCTTTTGACTGAAGGTATTTGCTTACAGTAACGGTGTAATAATTTTGATAGAGATCATTACGCACCCGAAAACGAATCTGCTCAATGAGGTGATCTACGTCCATCAACTGAACGCCAGAAGTGTGATAAATTTTCTTTCCCCTACGAATTACTTCTTCGGTTCCGTGATTGTAAATATGTTTAAGGATTGGCGGTAAAGACATGAGGCTTGGAAAAAGCAAACCGCAAAAGTAACGAAAAGTGCTTAGCGACCGAGATGGGTATTAGCCGGTATATGACAACCGGCTAATACCCATTTTTTCTATACTTAATGACTAAATTTGGTTTCTATTTTATTTTTGTTTAGCGGCAGAAAATACTTCCACTACATTTTTAATGGGCGTAACTGTTTTCAAGTATGCAAAGATGGCATGAAGGTCTTGGTCGTGCATTTTTCCATACATAGTCCAAGGCATAATCGTATTAAAATCGCCTGGCTTAAGTACGATACTTAACATGGCAGAATCAGCTCTGGTATGAAATGTGTTGACGAAAACATCTTCTGTCCAAGTGCCAATTCCGGTTTCCTTATCAGGTGTAATATTGCTTGAACGCACGATGTCCCCATCCGGGAAAACAAATTCTCGTCCACCTCCAAATTCTGTTCCTTTTAATAGACTTCCCTTTTCAAATTTGGTATGGCATTCCATACAGGCTCCTGCATTGACCAAATACTGGCCGTAATGCACTAAATCTGTTTGGGGTGGAGCTGTATTTAAACTTGCTTTTTGAGGAATCGTGTTAATTAAAATGTTCATCGGAAAATCCGATTGAGAAGATGGTACTTTATTGTCGATGGGAGGTAAAGAACGCAAATAGGCAATTATATCTTTAATGTCCTCTTCATCCATCCGTCCATAATAATGATAGGGCATAACGGGAAACATAGCACGACCTTCCTTTGTTACACCGGTTGTGATAACTCTAAAAAGTTCTCCATCTGAATAACGATTAATCCCTTTAGGTGTGATATTAGCTGAATAATAAACTCCTGGAAAGCCTAAAGATTGATCAAACCGCTCACCACCCATGCCAGTAGTGCCGGCTATGGGAGGACCTGAAAACCTTGTCCAATCGCGTTTTGAGTGACAATCCATGCAAAGAGTAATGTGGTTGGCAAGATATTCGCCTCTGGCTACTCTTTCTGGTGTTTTCTCAATAGTCATTTGTGGAGCCTTTCCCACATTAGGAAGTGCTAATTTGACATAACCAATTGAAATAAACAAAGCAGAAACAGTAATTCCACCAATCCAAAGAATGGTCTTTTTTAGTGTGGTCATTGAATATGTGCATTTATTAGTGAGCTAAAGAAAATTTTACTCGCTTGAGCCACAAAAACCAAATCACTATTTCATGAGAATCAGGCAGGGATAAGTTGGGTAGAGAAATGCAAGATAAGTAATTTTTCTAAAGAAATAAAAAATGAATTAATGCCCTTCATGGCAATCCGAAAGTTTTTTCAAAAATGCTTAAAAGGCTTTGAAAGTCCCTGTTTATAGGGGTAAAATTTGCTGATAGCTGGAATTATCTATGTCAAAAAGTATTTTTTCGGGTGGTTTCTTA
>JAFDXP010000022.1 GCA_018267875.1 Bacteroidota bacterium
ACCCAGCTCTATCAGCTTTTTACTGATGCCTGTCTTTTCAAGTAGCTCCTTCATCTCTTTCATCCCTCCCCAAGGCGTAACCAGTTTATCACTATATTCATGTCGCATTCCGCTAATGTATCAAATCAGTCGTTTTGACACAAACTTTTCTACTGCAAAATTTGGGTTGAAATAAACCCTTGCTACTACAAACTTTCAACAAAAAAAGGAGCAGCATTACACCACTCCTTTTCAGTCATTAGTCGGGACGACTGGATTCGAACCAGCGACCCCCAGCACCCCATGCTGATGCGCTACCGGGCTGCGCTACGTCCCGAAACGTAGAAGTGTTTGAGGGAGCGCAAAGATAAGCGTTTCCGTTTTAGAAGAAAATTTTTGACTTAATAAAGATCTGAAGTAATCAATTTTAAAAACTCTGAGCGTGTTTCATTCGCTTCAAATTGTCCACTGAATGCAGAAGTGGTAGTTATGCTGTTTTGCTTGGACACGCCACGCATCATCATGCACAAATGTTTAGCTTCAATAACTACGGCAACGCCTAAGGGATTGAGCGCTTCTTGAACCACATCTAAAATTTGATGGGTCAGCCGTTCTTGAACTTGTAATCGTCGAGAGAAACTATCTACCACCCTTGCGATTTTACTTAATCCGGTAATCCATCCATTGGGAATATAAGCTACATGCGCCTTTCCAAAAAAGGGCAACATGTGGTGTTCGCACATAGAATAAAGCTCGATGTTTTTTACAATCACCATTTCGCTGCGGCCTTCTTGAAATTTAGCAGAGTTTAAAATGGCTTTGGCATCCATATCATAGCCTTGTGTAAGATATTGCATTGCCTTTGCTACACGTTCAGGTGTTTTTAAAAGTCCTTCTCGAGAAGGATCTTCTCCTACTTGTTCTATAATAGACTTATAGTGAAGGCTCAAAGATTCTGTAATCTCAGTGTCGTAGTGTTCAATTTTTTTATAAGCCACAGTGGTAAAATTACTTTTCAGTCAAAAAGAAAAAATTATAAATTTTCAAGACACAAAAACTATCCAAAATACTCTACATAAATGCGTTGTGTTTCATACAATTTTACGGAATGAAGTTGGGCACCTTTTGCTAAAATATACGGTTGAAGTGTTTCCCAAATAGACATAGCAAAATGTTCGGCACTGGTAAACTTTCCCTTCATAAAGTCAACATCCAAGTTGAGGTTTTTATGATCTACTTTATCGGAAATCTTTTCTGTTATTAAGGTACTTAATGTTTTTGCATTAAAAACGAATCCTGTTTGCGGATCCAGTTCTCCCTTGACGGTAACGTGAAGTTCATAATTATGGCCATGCCAGTTAGGATTGGCACATTTACCAAAAACCAAATTATTTTTTTCGTCTGTCCAGTCGGGATTAAACAGTCGATGTGCTGCATTAAAATGTTCAACCCTTGTTAGATAAACCATTCTGAAGTTTGCAATTAGATATCAAATATAGTCTCAGTGAAGGGTTTAGCAAAATGGTTCTTCTCTCAAGATTAGGCATAGTTTGTGCAATACCTTTTTACAAAACTTTACCGTAGCAACTTCCATTAGCGACAATTTAATTGCTAAACTTGTAAAAAGCATGTAAGCCAATGCAAACCCCATTTGAGTCAAAAAATAAAACGGTTGAAAATATAGTTTCCGAATTAGTTTCTCAAATTGAAACTGTCATTCGCGGCAAACGTTATCAGATAGAACAAGTAATCACTTGCTTAGTAGCTGGAGGGCATATTTTGATGGAAGACAATCCCGGCACAGGAAAGACGGTGCTAGCAAAAACCCTTGCCCAATGTGTAAGTTCGAGCAATCCAGAACAAGCACATCATGCGCTTTTTAAAAGAATTCAATTTACGCCAGATTTGTTGCCTATGGATCTTATCGGCACTCATATTTTCGATGATCGCACCCATGAATTTGTGTTTAAAAAGGGTCCAATATTTTGCAATGTACTTTTAGCTGATGAAATTAATCGAGCATCGCCCAAAGTGCAAAGTGCTTTGTTGGAGGCTATGGCAGAGCATCAAGTAACTGTTGGCGACTCAACCTTACCCTTAGAAAAAATATTTTTCACTATCGCAACACAAAACCCGATAGAAATGGAAGGAACCTATCCATTGCCGGCCGCTCAATTAGATCGCTTTTTCATGAAAATTAACTTCGGCTATGTGGATGAAGAAGTAGAGCTAAATATTTATCGTCAATATGCAAATATTGCTCAAAACCTTGAAGGGGTTCACCCGTCGCTTAGTTTGGCTGATTTAATCTTGTTACAGCAAAAGGCAGAAATGGTTTTTCTGCATGATGAAATCATTCGAAGCGTTACACATATTGTAAGAGAAACCCGAGTTCATAGTGATATTTCGCTGGGTGCATCTACCCGTGCCGGCATTTCATTTTTGAAATGTTTACGCGCATTTGCCCTTGTCAAAGAAAGAGATTTTGTGATAGAGGATGATGTTTTAGCTTTAGCAAAAGCAGTATTAGATCACCGACTTATTTATCGAAATAAAGACGGCAAAAACAAAGCCTTAGACAATATTGTACAAAAGGAAATGGATCGCTTGATGCGCTTGAAAATCCTTGCCTAACCTATCTTATCAACTATGGCACGGCACAATTATTTCTTCTCCTTGATTTTTATTCTTTTGGGTTGTGCGCTGGTGCATACATCAAAGGGGCAATCTTTAGCAACCCTAAAGGCAGCACAGCGATATGAAGTTGATGCAAAGCGAATGGGAGTTGATGTAAATAGTGATGATGCCCTTCCTCGATCACGAGAATTTAAACGAATAGATAGTACCTATTATGTTGGTTGGATGTTTGAAGGAACCTATAAATACAATCATGCAGCCGATTTCTTAGGATTTAAAAACGCATCCTTTCCGCTGGAACACGCTCTGGGATTGATGGAGCGAGATTATCATCTACAATTGGCAACACGAACCTCAGATCTCTTGACTTATATGCGCGTGTATAAATTTCAACTTGACTACACCTTAACTGCCTATTATCTGATGAACTGCTATAGTAACATGGAACTGTCTGAAAAAGTATATAGTCTTTTACGACGAGTTATTCGTTTCAATTTTCAACGAGACTTTTATATGGACGCATGGAATTATTTAGGTTGGACTGTTCACAGAAACAGGTTTTATACGGCCTCTAAATATCCCTTTCTACAAAACTCAATTGATGAAAACGAGCAACTGGCCAACAAATTCCTTGATTCGGGAATGCGCAAAATAATACGGGACATGCCACTAAACAGTAAAATATTTCAGCCCGGTTATGAACGACAAGATAAAGCTGCTGTATATCACTATAAAGCCATGTTATGTAGTTACAATTTTAAAATTGACTCCGCTAATTACTATTACAACCTGCTGAAAAAAGAACCTATTTTTTCACATAACAACTATGGTACTTTTCGTGCGATTTGTGGTGATTTTCAAGAAGCCGCACAACAATATCAAATCGAAAGTACTAACCATCAACCGGACAAAAGACTGCAAGAATGGGCTTACTATTTATCCATCCTCGACATCTATAAAGGCTTTCCCCAAAACGGAATCGAACTTATGAAAGGAATGATTCAGGCAAATGGATCAACACCCGGATTTGGTTGGTACAATATAGCATTAGCTCGAAGCGAAATGTATAATGGTCAACTTGAAGAAGCGTTGCGACATATCAATAAGGCCGCAAATTTTAAGGAATTACATATCGGCACCACGCTTGGGCAAACACATTATGATTTCAGCATCCAACTATTACGATTACTTCAAAAGATAAACGAAATAGAAGCGCAAAAATTTGAAAGAAAAGATTGGTGGTATCACCTACCCTCTTTGGCTAATTTGGCACAACTCACTACAGAAAAATATGTCCAACAGTTTCTTATTATCAACCAATTTGCTCAAAACCCCGAACGCGATCGGGTAGTGTATAAATTATTTTCTACTGAAAGCACCGTAAGCTGGGATGAAATTTGGTTTTTGATTCGTGATTTTACAACTGATTTTTTTCTGGAACGATTTCAACATGAATTACAAAATGATGAGCGCAAAGCAATCCTGAAATACTTTCGCTATTTTTTGGCACGACTAAATCTTCAAAAGGGGAACATTAGCCTTGCTGAAAAACAATTGAATGAAGTACTGAAAGATGCCTCTGCCAACAGTGAATATGAACAATTACTGATTGCTCGAACACTACAAGCACAAGCAGAAATTGCGCTTCAGAAAAAGGACTCAAAAGGCTATCAAAATCGAATGAATCAATTATATGCTTACTACCCTCAACTCATTCCATTTACCTCCCTAACTATGCCCATGCAGCTTCAAATTTCTGGCAGCGCTCCTGAGGGTTTTCTAAATCGTTTGAATCAATGCAATATCAACTTCGCCAACCATTCCTCTTCGCCTAAAGCACATTTACAATTTTACACCCTTTCTCAAAAAGTACTTGTTCAATTTTGGGTTGAAGATTCGTTAGGACGAAAGCGGGTTCTTCAACAATCAATGATGATAAAAACACCGGAAGATGCGGTGAAGCTTGCTTATCGCTTGTTTGGTATAAGTGAAAAGCTGACCCAATCTGAAAATGAAAAGAAATAATATCGAAACAGCATTTTGATTTCACAACAATCCGAAACTTTCAATAAAAAAAGTGCCTGAGAATGCTTTACTTTGAAAAATATCTAAACTTTTTTCAAATATGGCACTATTCAGGCGTTCCAAAAATACAAATAAACCTTTGC
>JAFDXP010000023.1 GCA_018267875.1 Bacteroidota bacterium
GCCGTTGGCATGGGTGGCTTCGGCGAAACGGTTACCGTTATTTGCTTGCGAGGGCTTTCGCAGCCATCTATGGTCTGTGATACATAAAACGTATAAGTGCCGCCTATCGAAGTATTAATTACTGGACTTGGCCCGGCTACTCCGCCATTAGGTACTGTGTACCATTTTAAATTCAAACCAACTACATGAATCGAATCAAACGGATCGTTTTGACAATATGTAATGGTAGAGGCTCCCGATGGCATTGGCGGAACCGGATTGACCGTAAGCTGAACCAATCGAGGTGCAGAAGTGTCAACCGGACTACCAGGGCAAGCACTAGCTTTTAAAAGATAGAGATAATAATTACCGCCTTGTGATGGTTGAATATTGTTGATGGTCAAAGTAGTTAAAGTATCCCAAGTACCGTTGGGCTTTTTCCAAAGAAAGCTTGGTGTACCACCAAATAGACTTGATCCGGTAAGTGCCACATTAGACCCTGCACAATAAGTTCCTTGGTAGTTTACTAATCCGGTACCGGTAACATTGGGTGCTTCTTGAATATTTACAACATAGTCTTCTGTTTCACCATAGGTACTGTTTTGGCAACCTGAAATACTGGTTCCAGCTATATTATAAGCTAAAATCACGCGCATTCCTGTTATTCCAGTAAATGCCTGAACGGTTGGGATGGAAATAGTGCCTGGCACACTAAATGGTGAAGCATTATACATTGATGCAGTTGCAAACACCCGTTCCGAAAGAGCATAGGTGCCATCTCCATCTAAATCTATAAATACAGCAACGCCATAAGAAAGTGAACTGGAACCACAATTGGTAGCTGTAATAGAAATCGGATACTGATCACCTTTAATTAAACGAGGTGCAGCAACAGTAGGGGCAAAATTGGTGTATCCACTGGAGCAAATGGATGTATTATTAAGCGTACCAAGTGTTACGTTCGTAATATTATGATAGGTGCCATAAGTTGCGGCTGATGCGCAATAACAGGGGGATACTGAATTAACAAGAACAGCATTTGAAGTATCAGACTGACCGGAGGTTGTGCAAATTAAATATGCACGATAGCTGGTAGGCACAGACTGTGAGCCAATATTGTAAGCGTAATTTGTTGCCCCCGGAATATTTGTCCATGAACCCCCACAATTAATTTTCTTTTGCCATTGAATCGTCATATTAGCAGCGAAAGTGTTACCCGTAAGCTTAACCATAGCAGGACAACCAGGAACATAAGATGCAACACCCGGATTAGGCTTACCGGAACATGGAGTTGGAGGAATTAAATCAAACCCAAAGTCAACTAATCCCGCTCCGGTTGATGAGCCAACGGTGCTTCCATAAGTTCCCCAAATACGTTGATTTCCGGTTCCATTTACTTGAGACACATAATTGCCTCCAGAAGAACTGGTAGTTAACTCAAAAACAAGCGACTGAGAAGGATTGTATAAGAAAAAGGTTGGTAAACTGACTGCATACCATGAATTAGCAGTAGCTCCCGTCATTGTAAAACTGGCAGAATACAAGCACTGGGTCAATCCCGTTATGTAGGTATTGCTTGGAAATGTAGTTGTAGTTCCTACGTTTTGCCCAAGTGAAATTGTATAATCACTATAGGTAGAAGCCGTGGCAAGCGACCCTAATCTAAAATATACAGTTGTAATAAAACCCGCCGGCGCAGGTGTACCAGTAGATCCATTTGAATTAAAAATACCTGCCCCATAAATCCATTGAACCTTGTTAGTAGTGCTTCCTAATGGAAAAACGTTTGAAGTATTTCCTGCATTACTATTAAAGTATTGGGGCTGACCAAAAGCAGTTGGAAAAAAGCTTATCAAAACAGCTATTAATAAAACAGCCGAACGGAATAATCTTATCATAGAGAGCATATTGATGCGGAAAATTAACAAAATAGATTGAAAAACCATAATCCTATAGACTGAAATTTCATCGAATTCGTTTGATTAAAATTAATACACCGAATACCACTTTCTTACACATTCAATATCACCTAATTGTGAAACGACAATATTCTGTTGATTATCTTCGCCCTTTATGAAATTTCTAATTGTCGGACTCGGAAATATAGGCTTCGAGTACGATTCTACAAGACACAATATTGGATTTGATGTAGCTGATGCTTTCGTCATAAAACATGGTGGAACCTTTCGGTTAGATAGACATGCACAAGTAGCAGACTGTCGTTGGAAAGGAAAATCATTTACGGTTTTAAAGCCTACTACCTTTATGAACCTTAGCGGGAAAGCTGTGAAATATTGGTTAGATAAAGAGAAGATTCCTTTGGAAAACCTATTAGTAATTGTAGATGAATTAGCTTTACCGCTTGGCACTATTCGTTTACGGGGCAGTGGTAGTTCAGGTGGACACAACGGGCTAAAAAATATAGAGTTACTGCTTCAAACAACACAGTATTCAAGGCTTCGATTTGGTATTGGAAATAATTTTCCCAAAGGAAAACAGATAGATTTTGTATTGGGAAAATGGGACTTGAATGAACTCCCTACCGTAAAGGAAAATGTTCTGAAATCAATAGATGTCATTGAAAATTTTGTCACAGTGGGATTGGAACGAACCATGAATCAGTTTAACAAATAATCAAAATGAGGTTGAACCACCTTCGAAATTTCTATTTCTCAGGAGCCGTTTTTCTATTCGCATTTATTTTCCAAAGCTGTAGTTCACCACAACAAAAAACAGCTCCAATAAGTATAGGATTCAACTTTCATGACCATACAAAATTCATATACCTCACCGACTCTCGTATAAATATCACACAAACAGTTGCAGGACTAAATACAGAAATGCAACAACACATGCAGTTGCAATCTGCGTTTACGGTTGATAGCCTGAATGACTCTACCAATTCACTTACTGTTTCTTTTGAAAGATTCTATATTAAATCAAAAAGCAGCGAAATGATCATAGAATTTGACAGTAGAGATCGGAACAAACAACCGAATGAACTGCTTCGATTGGCAGATATTGTCAACCAACCCTTTCGAGCTACAATTGATAAATGGGGGTGCATATCAACAATCACTCCCTTTGCTAAAGATACCTTTGTTTCTAAAACCAAAGCCTTTACAGACACGGCTATGCGTGGTTTGTTGGAGCCCTTAGTCAGCTTCTACCCTAACAAACGTGTAAGCATAGGAGATGAATGGCAAAGAAATTTTTACTCAAACGCCGGATTTGTAAACCTACGTATGACTCTACTCTTTCAGTTAGAGTCTGTTCATGATCATATTGCCAACATTTCTTTAAAAGGTGCCGCCACAAGCATTGGTTCCGGCGACCCTCAAATGCGGGGTATGAAACTAAATCTAAGCGGCACTCAACAAGGAACTATAGAAATTGATACCAAAACCGGACTCATTCAGAATGCTCATTTCATACAAAATATTTCAGGAACAATTTCAATTCCCAATACCGAAATCCCAATGTCTATTTCTTCTGACACAAGAATAGTTGGAAAAATAAGTACTTAATAAGTGGGCTTAAACAAATAATCCCAAGCAACCTGTCCGACAGAGCTTGGAATTAATGACAGCTTTAAAGCCGATTTACTTGGATGAAATTTACTTTTTTTTCAACTTCCTATTCCTATTTTGTTTTAAGGCAAGAAGTATGCCATTTATTCAATCTTCCCTTCGTCACGTTCGGCACCTTCATCATTCCATTCCACAATAAAGTTATTGCGACCAGTGCCAATGAGTATGTTTAAATATTTTTGTTGGACCAATTCCAACATAGCCAGAAAGGTAAAAATAGCGTGGATTCGATTTTGACTTTGAGCAAAAATGGTTTCAAAAGCTGCTCGAGATTGATGCCTCATGTATTGCACCAAATACTCCCTTTGTCCTTCCTGACTCCAGTTATATTTTACCACCACATGCTGCGGTTTATTTTGCCTTTCTTGAAAACGCTTCATCACCTTTTCAAAAGCCTGCATCAGCTTAAACATGGTAATAGTTTGAATTTCGGTGCCTTCTGAATTTTCCTCGCTAATAGCCTCTATCTCTTTCTTGATATTTCCTCGTTTGGTTTGTAATAATCTTTCTGCTTCCATCAAACTCATAGCCTCCGATGCTTCCTTAAAGCGTTTATACTCTAAAATCTTATCTACTAACTCTTGACGTGGGTCTATTTCATTACCCAAAGCATCAATTTCCTTTCTAGGCAAAAGCATTTTTGCCTTAGTTCGCATCAAAGTGGAGATAAACAAAATAAACTCACTGGCAAGCTCGATATTGAGCGATTCCATTTGGTGGATATAAGTCAAGAAATCGTTCGTGAGCTGATGGATCGGAATGTTATAAATATCCAATTCATCTCGTTCTATAAAGAACAACAGCAGATCAAAAGGACCTTCAAACTGCGGTAATTTTATTTGATAAGTTGCAGACATAACGAACTAACAAAAGCATTTAGTTGAAGATGCAATAATTTCACCTCTCAAACCATAGCGTTTGTTATCAAAACGGGAAGATTGACTGATGCTTGTGCAAGCTAATTATTTAAAGCGGTATTCAATGCCGATTGCCAGCAATTGCTTGATTTGCCACCATCCTAAGGCTGCTCCCGGTTCATCTTTCGCAATTACATTTCCAGTGCCGGGATCTGTATAAGTTGATGAATAAGGTAAGTCATTATCATACATAAATGTAGCCGCTAAGGTTAGGCTTAAGAATTTTGACATTTTGTAGGAGAAGAAGTTGTCCCACAGAATATCAATATTGCCCGGGTTATCACGCTTGAGTATGTTTCCAACTGAATCTTTTTGGTTTTTTGCCAAATAGTTTGTGTATAAATCAACCCTTGTTCTAAAAAATATTTTCTTAGCAGGATTTGTTTGAAAACGTCCTGTAAAATAGGCACCAAATTCAAACTTGGAAGTCTTGTTATACGGAATACCGAACATGCCTTCAGGCTTTAAAGTAGTGTAATATTTATCAGCAACAATTACTCGTGCAGCTACCGGAGAAAGGAATAAGCTTAAGTTGTTTTGACGACGATATTCCATACCCACAGCACCCGTAAAATATCCCGGTGATAAGAAATTAGATGTTGGGTATTTTGTCCAATTTGGTACAGTGTAATCATATCCTTTCGTAAACTGGCTTTTAAAATTAAATAGACCCGAAAGATAAAAATGCTTTTTATCATCTATTTGTAGTCCATATTTTGAAGTAAAATCTATTCGATCATCAATTTTTCTTGGAATAAAACTATTGGAATAACCATAGAACAACCCATAGGTCATGTCTAAATTGTTTGTCCAAATATGGCGATGATAAATTCGATTTAAAAAACCGCTAAACTGTCCATTTATTGTAATAGAAGCTACTTCACCACCCGCTGTCCAGTTGTGTAAAAATCCTTGATTAATTCCCAGGTTTAACACACCGCCCTTAGCCCACATAACAGTGTCTTTACTATCTAAGGTAAGTGACTTTTTAACATCATCTATTTTCGAGAGTTGTGCTGTTGCGCTTAATGCAGCACTCATTGTTAGAAGGGTAAAAATTTTCTTGAGCATGTAAACACTATTTTTATTGGAATAAATAATTAACAATAGTTTTTTAAGAACTATCGTGGTTTGTATTTAGAATCTTGAAGAACTTTTTGGGCATCTGTTAATGAAAGAATCTGATGAAAATCAGCTTCGGGGTGCTTTTCAACATAGGTTTGTAAAATTCTATAGCCTAACCATGTTCCAATATTGCCGGGGCTTTCGGCAGGCATTCCTGTTGTTGACGGGCCATCAAAAACAAAACGATAAACCTTGTTAGGGCTGGTTTCATACAAAAGGTTTTGGGCTATAAAGAAATTGTAAATCAACGCTTCGTTTTTTTCACACCAACTCAATTGATTTGCCGTATATCCCATCCGAATACTGTCTGGTGTATTGGGTAAAACTTGTGCTAAAAACCATTGTTCTTTCCCACGTTGAAGCATCAGTTGTAATAAGTTTTTATCTTCCATATCCACTGGATACCAATCTCTGAAAATAGCCTGAAATACGTTTGTAGAGATATATGCGGGGCTGCACTTACGAATTACATATTGAGGAATCTGAACAGCGTTATAAAAGGGATATTGCGAGCCGAGGTACATATCTAAACCTACCCCAATCAGGTTACTATCTAAGGTTATTGCCGACCATTGATTTAATCCAGAAATAAAATAAACGATAGAAGGAATGTGAAAATGCGGAAAGTAATATTTAACATACTTAAACCCTTCAGTAAGAGATGATGTAGGAGCATCCACATTGGGGAAATGCTTGTCAACCGTGTCAAATAAAGCACGAATATCAGGATGTGCTAAAAATGGACGTAAGCCCAAACGGATGCCCGTAGCCGTATCTGCATAATTTTCTCGAATACTAAAACCCATAAGCGTATCAAGATAGAAATCAAGAAATTCAGGATATTTTTTCTTGAGCAACACAAGCCCAGCCTCAATTTGAGCAGTATCCAACGTTGCCAAATCACGATCAAAACGGAATACACTTGGCGAGACTTTAATATTTTTCACATCCGGACGACTACCCTGTCCCGAATTACAACCAACTAAGAGCCATAAACAAAAAAGCAAACCAATTGTTTGCTGAAACCTAATGTGAAAATTATCCATCTCCATCCCCCTTTTCATCTTTAACATTTACCTTTGCCGCGCAAATTTAGCATAACAAATGAAAGATGCTATATTGTTTGTCAATGACCCTCATTTAAAAACGCAAAATCATGAAGAAGTTTTTTCTCTTATTGCTGGTTTCCGGCAGCCTTGCCCATCTTGCCTCTGCACAATATTATGAAGGCGAAACTTCTAAAACAGACCGCAAAATAGACATCAACCGAATACGATTAGGAGCTTATATTGCTCCTACTATTTCGTGGATGAAGCCAACCTCTGCCAAAAGTGATAATGGCATCTTTAAAGTAAATTCTGGTGGTAGCAAAATCGGTTATACTTGGGGCTTAATGGTTGACTATTTCTTCGCCGAAAACTATGGCATTTCAACCGGATTTCAGCTTAACACCAGTGGAGGCACAATCCGATCTTCACGTATCAACCAAGATAGCATAATAAATAATGCTGTTTACAACGCTGACTTCAATTACACACTACAATATCTCGAAATTCCGTTTCAACTAAAACTCAGAAGCGACGAACTTAAATCCATTGGTGGAATGCGTGTATTTGGACAGCTTGGGCTAACCGGCGGATTCAATATCGGTAAAAAAGCTTCCTATTCTGTTGACTATACTGATGCCAATGGCAAGCTCGCAACCACTCATGGAGATCATGAAAAAATGATTGGCTCATTTACCATTGCTCCATTTCTGCTTCAATTAAATATCGGTGCTGGTGTAGAAAAAACCATTTCAGATAAAATGTCTTTATATGGTGGTATCTTTTTTAACAATGCTTTTTTGCCTGATGTAACTAACCCTAATCAGTATGAATTCGGGTACAAGGGAACCTTTACAGACGGCAATATTCGATTGAATAATTTAGCTCTTCGAGTTGGGCTATTCTTTTAATTAATTCATCAATACAAGAGAAGAAAACTCTTGTAGTTGTAATTGCAACGATTAGCTTTGCAACTTCATTTAACCTAAACAAGTGCCCGTGCTAATTTTAATATTGTGCGGGCATTCTTTTTATTTAGGGATGTAATTTTCAATGAAAATATATTTTCCGTAGTTGCAATAAAACATCAAATAATTCAAGCTTCACTTAAACTCCTAAAATTCATTAATTCCATTTTCGATGAAAATATTTCTTGCCCAGCAGAATTACCATATCGGAAACTTTGAAGCCAACACTCAAAAGATCATAGAGGCAATCAAAGCAGCTAAAGAACAACAAGGCGATTTGATCGTCTTTTCAGAACTATGCGTTTGTGGATATCCACCGCGTGATTTTTTAGAGTTTGAAGATTTTATTGACAAAAGCTTACACGCTATAGACACCCTTGCTCAATATGCAGACGGAATAGGAGTGATAGTGGGTGCACCGGCTCGTAATCCGGTTTTAGCAGGTAAAAACTTATATAATGCCGCTTACTTGTTGTATGACAAAGCCGTGCAAGGAACGGTTTTTAAAACCCTACTTCCTACCTATGACATCTTTGATGAATATCGGTATTTTGAACCAGCAAATGAATGGAAAGTATTAAATTTTAAGGGGCTAAAGCTTGCGCTTACTATTTGTGAAGACATTTGGAATTTGGAAGATGATCCTCTTTACCGAATATGCCCCATGGATCAGCTAATTAGTCAGCATCCCGATTTGATGATCAACATAAGTGCTTCACCTTTTGATTATACTCATGCTGATGGGCGATTTTCCATTATTGAAAAAAATGTAGCTCGCTATCAATTGCCAATCATCTATTGTAATACCGTAGGTGCTCAAACAGAAATAATATTTGACGGCGGATCATTAGTAATGGATGCAAAAGGCAAAACAGTAGCCCGTTTGAGTACTTTTGAAGAAGACATGCAATTTGTAGATTGGACAAAAGAGGGAACATTTCTTCAAGCCTCTGAAACATCTACTACTACTGATATTCATTCATCTATTCCACAACAATTTAATCCAGAATCTGGCATCAATAATATACACGCTGCCTTAATTCTGGGTATTCGTGACTATTTCAAAAAGATGGGTTTCACCCAAGCTATTATAGCTTCATCTGGGGGCATAGATAGTGCTGTGGTGCTTGCATTGGCATGTGAAGCATTGGATAGTAAGCATGTGCAAGCATTATTGATGCCTTCACCCTTTTCAAGCGACCATTCAGTAAAGGATGCTGTTCAGCTTTCCCAAAACTTAAATAACCATTTCGATATTCTGCCAATCAAATCTGTCTTTGATGCTTGCCAAGAAAGCCTCTCGCCCATTTTTAGGGATTTACCTTTTTCAGTTGCAGAAGAAAATTTACAATCACGTATTCGTGGATTATTAGTGATGGCTTTGAGTAACAAATTCGGTTCAATATTGCTGAACACATCCAACAAAAGTGAATTAGCAACCGGCTATGGAACACTGTATGGTGATATGTCCGGCGGTTTGAGTGTATTGGGTGATTGCTATAAACAACAAGTTTATGCCTTGGCAAGGTTTATCAATCGAAATGGAGAAGTCATTCCACAAAACATTTTAGAGAAACATCCCAGTGCCGAATTGCGACCCGGTCAAAAAGATTCTGACAGCTTGCCTGAATATACTATTCTCGATGAAATATTGTATCAATACATTGAACGCCGACAAGGACCTAAAGAAATAATAGCACTTGGCTTTGAACCAGCATTAGTTCAACGAATTTTAAAGCTTGTGAACACAAATGAATATAAGCGAAATCAATTTTGCCCAATCATTCGTGTTTCACCCAAAGCTTTTGGTGTAGGTAGGCGCATACCAATTGTTGGTAGGTATTTATACTGAAATTTTTTGTCGTACAAAAAGAATGTTTGCAGTTATATATTTAGATAATTACTTTTGTACATTCATTTATCCTCATTCAAACATTTTAAACATGAAGAAAGCAATTTTATCACTCGGTCTAATGGCAATTGCCGGCAGCATGATTTCACTACAATCATGCAACAAAGTAAAAGATGCCGTTCTTAAAAACATCAATCCTTTTGACTTTTCAATGCAAAGTTTTGTTGTCAATGTAGATCCAACACCTTCCGGTATGGACTCTCTCAACACAGGTGCTGTAAGCACCAAGCTCAATTTGCAAGACAGCATCAACAAGTATATTCCGTCCGGTTTATCTCTTTCTTTAAATGACGTGAAAGAAGTTCGTTTAAAAACCGTGACAGTATCGCCCGAAACCGGATTTACCGGCGGATCAACTGGCAATAATTTTACCAACATTTCTGATGTAGCAGCCTTGTTTAATAGCAATGTAGGTGCTTCTGCCGGCTTGCAAAACATTGGCCAATGGCTCAATATTCCACAAAGCAGCGAACGTGAAATGCAACCACTTGTTTTTGATTATTCATCCAATCCGGTTAACTTAAAAAACTATTTCAACACATCGGGAGAAACAGAAATTCGCTATTTTTTACGTGGCAAACTACGCCGTGCCGTAACTGCTCCATTACAAGTAAGAGTTACCGTTCAGTACACGATTGTACCTTAATCAAAATCGTTTTTTTCTTTAGTAATGGCAATCCAAACGGGTTGCCATTGCCATGTTAGCTGAACCCTCTATATTTGAGCAAACATATTTTCAACGCTATGGCAATATTATCTTCTGCCTCTAAATTTTCCAACTTTGGTTTGCTGGTTTTAAGAATAGGCTTAGGTGCTATGATGATCATACACGGATTTCCTAAACTAATAGGCGGGCCAGAAAAATGGGCAGCAGTAGGAAGTGCTATGACACACATGGGCATTTCCGGCTATTTTGCCTTGTTTGGCTTTTTAGCTGCTATTTCAGAAGCCATTGGTGGCGCATTAATCATTCTTGGCTTAGCCTTTCGTCCGGCCTGCTTAATGCTGATAGGAACCATGGTTGTAGCTGCAACTATGCACATAAAATCAGGAGATGGCATCGGCACTGCTTCTCATGCAATAGAATTAGCATTTGTATTTTTCGGTTTGTTCTTTGTTGGACCGGGCAGACTTTCCATTGATAAAGGATAAACAATTCGTGACGAATTATTTATCTTGCCCAAAATTTTTCAATGAAGCGGATTTTAATTTCATTTTCCTTTTTGCTTTTTGTATGCATTGCCGTTGCACAGTCTTCCAAAAACATTCCTTGCATAAATGGTAAAAGACTAAAAAATGAAGCTTCCGATAAAATGGTGGTGAAGGAACCCAAAGTGCATTTTACTTCTAAAGAGGAAAAAGTGTATGCGGTGGTACAAGGTACTATTCGCATGGTTTCCAATTTCAATGTAGTGATTGAATCAGACGGTAAATACTTCATCTATCAAGATGTTAAGGGCGTTCCAGAACAATTGAATAAAGAAGTAAAACGTGGCGATGAAATAGGCACTATGTATTTTAACGAAGATAAAAAATTGTATGGACTGTTTATTTCTGTGATGACCGCTCCTAAAAAATATCTTAGTTACGAAGAGATTGTAAAAGCAATTAAGGGCTAATTTAAGGGGGGTGGGCTATTCAATACTCATCCTTTCTCTAATTCATTTTTTCGCACAAGCTAAAGCACTCGGTTTTCTGAAATTGTATAATCCTCTTTCGGTTATTTGATTTATGGTTTTTTTTAAGTGCTACCCATGTGTCGTTTACACTTTCATGTCTTTATTGTATTTTGCCACCGTTAGCAAAGTACATCTGTAACTTTTTTTCTTTACACCCGAAAATTGAACTTGTATGCTCGCTCAGGAATCTCCGGTTTCGTCTAATGGTCGCTTGTCTTTTGAAGAATTTAAGCAAGAAGTGTTGAAAGATTATCGCATGGCAATAGCCAGCCGTGAAGCCAGTTTGATTGGGCGGCGCGAAGTGCTTACCGGAAAAGCTAAATTTGGCATTTTTGGTGATGGGAAAGAATTAGCTCAAATAGCAGCATCTAAATGTATGCAACCCGGCGATATCCGTTCAGGATACTACCGCGATCAAACATTAATGTTTGCAACCGGCATGAGCGATATTGAAAAGTTTTTTGCCCAATTGTACGCTAATCCTGATATTAATGATGAACCATCAACCGGTGGACGAATGATGAACGGACACTATGGCACTCGTTGGTTAGACGATGATGGAGAATGGAAAGACCTAACGGCTGCGCCTCAATCTTCAAGCGATATATCTCCTACTGCAGGGCAAATGGTTCGTGCATTGGGGCTTGCTTTTGCCTCTAAATGCTATCGAAATATTCCGGAGCTTCAAAAGGGCTTTGAAAAATTTTCAAAAAAAGGAAATGAGGTTGTCTTTTGTACCATTGGCGATGCCTCTACTTCCGAAGGTTTATTTTGGGAAACGGTTAATGCAGCCGGAGTTTTACAGGTTCCCCTGGCGGTGTTTGTATGGGATGATGGTTATGGAATTTCTGTACCACGTAAATATCAAACGACCAAAAACTCAATTTCCGATGCGCTATCCGGTATGCAATATGATAGCAAAAAAGGGGGTATCAATATTTACACAGTTAAAGGTTGGGACTATCCAGCTTTAGTTCAAACCATTCAACATGGTATTTCAAGAGTACGCGAAACCCATATCCCAGCTATATTTCACGTGCAAGAAGTAACTCAACCGCAAGGACACTCTACTTCCGGATCGCATGAGCGTTACAAGAGTAAAGAACGCCTTGAATGGGAAAAAGAATTCGATTGTCTTGCCAAGATGAAAGAGTTTTTGCTTGAAAATGAAATTGCCCCTGCCGAAGAAATTGATGTATTGGAACAAGAAGCCAAGCAAGAAGCACGCGATGGAAAACAACGTGCCTGGGATAAGTTTATTAATCCGATCAAACAACAAGTAGAACAAGCTGCTAATCTTTGCCAGCAGGTTGTGTATGAAGGCGGTGCTAATTCTGTAATTGTTGCCGAAATGATTCAAAGGCTAAAATCCATCAAAGAGCCTATTCGCAAAGACATCATGCAAACACTAAGTAAGGTAGTTTCCCTTGCTTATAGCAATACAGAAGCCATCAGATCCGTAAATAATTTTTACGACCACTTAAAGGCAGAAAACAAAGAAAAATTCAGTTCGCATCTATATTCACAATCCGCCCAAAGCGTGAGGAAGGTGAAAGAAGTGCCGGCAATTTTCAGTGGTGAAGTAGCTAATGGCTATGAAATTCTCAATAAATATTTCGACTTAATATTTGCCAATAATGCTTCTGTTGTGGCGTTTGGTGAAGATCTCGGTAAAATTGGAGATGTCAACCAAGGTTTTGCCGGATTACAAGAAAAATACGGTGAACAGCGCATTTTTGATACAGGTATTCGTGAAGCAACCATTATTGGACAAGGTTTAGGAATGGCTATGCGCGGTTTGCGGCCAATAGCAGAAATTCAATATCTCGACTATTTACTGTATGGCTTGCAACCCCTAAGTGATGATGTAGCAACTATGCTATATCGCACCAGAGGCGGACAAAAATGCCCACTCATTGTTCGTACTCGTGGTCATCGTTTGGAAGGCATTTGGCATAGCGGATCACCCATTGGCATGATCATTAATAGTCTGCGTGGCATGTATTTATGTGTGCCTCGCAACATGGCACAAGCAGCAGGCATGTACAACACCTTGTTGCAAAGCGACGAGCCGGGTATTGTCATTGAATGCCTGAATGGATATCGCCTTAAAGAACCTATGCCCGCCAATCTGGATAGTTATACAGTTCCTTTTGGTATTCCTGAAATAGTGCGCGAAGGAGAAGATATCACCATTGTTTCTTACGGCTCTACTTTACGTGTTATTGAAGAAGCCATAGTCAACTATTTAGAACCAGCCGGCATTTCGTGTGAGGTAGTTGACGTGCGAACACTTTTACCCTTCGATATCAACCATAAGATTGTTGAGTCACTGAAAAAAACGAGTAGAATTGTCTTTATTGATGAAGACGTTCCGGGTGGTGCATCTGCTTATATGTTCCAACAAGTAATGGAAAATCAAGGTGGGTTCAAATGGCTGGATGCCACACCACGCACGCTTACTGCTCAACCGCATCGTCCTGCTTATGCTACTGATGGAGATTATTTTTCAAAGCCAAATGCAGAAGACATTTCAACAATCGTAAAAGAAATCATGGCTGAATAAGGCAATCTATATTGGACAAAACATAAATGACGCTTAACACAAATATTATACCAGATAGGTGTTGCAATTCTGTTTTAAGTATCTCGTGTTAGGCTTTGATTTATCTATTCTTGGTCATCTTTTTTTGAGATTCCGGCTGTAACATTGCGGCTCGAAAAAAATGCTCGCTCAAAACAATTGGAAAAACGCTCTAAGGTTCAGAAGATGGAGTCGTAAGTCTTACGCTTCCTTTCTGACTATTGGCAAGCACATAACCATTGGTAGGCTAAAAAGCATCGTTGCTGACACCCTATTATCTAAAAATAATAAGCCTGAAAACCCATCCAACCTAAACCCATTTACCGGTATCTTTTCTGAAAAAGAAATAGACGATCCGCCCATACTTACTTCGGCTTGGCTACTCGCTCCCTTTGCGCTTATAGAATCCTCAAAACAAGAGGAAAGAAACATTTTTTTAAACACAACCAATCCGTTTGTTTATCTGGCTGAAAGTTGCTGCACAAGCACCTTTCAGCCATTCTTATTTTTATTAACCATCAAAAAGATTTTGAAATACAAACAACAAATGAATTGCAAAACACTTCTGAAAATATCCATGCTGATATTGGGGTACACAAACCAAACTTATGCACAAATACAAACGCTGGATCCCATAACTGTAACTGCCTCATTAAGCGAAGCTCGAAGTTCAGAAACCGGGCGAAATATCGTTATTATATCCGGTGCTGAAATTTCAAAATTACCAGTACATTCTTTAGATGAATTACTAAAATATGTTCCTGGTGTAGAAGTGCAATTGCGCGGCCCGCAAGGTTCTCAAAGCGACATTAGTATTCGGGGAGGCACATATCAACAAGTGTTAGTCATTTTAGACGGATTGCGTTTAAACGATCCTAATACCGGACATTTTTCAGCGTACATACCCATCACACCGGCACAAATTGACCGTATAGAAGTGCTAAAAGGTGCGTCAGCAGCTATTTATGGCGCAGATGCGGTAGGCGGAGTAATCAATATCATTACTAAAACTTTCAACAATGCACAACAACCCAATAAACAAGTTGCTATTGCTCAAGTAGGCATAGGCGATTTCAACTTAACTAACATGAATGTTGGCGGCTATTTTCAAGGGCAACAGTTCAGCCTGGACGGTGGTTATATGTCCAATCAATCAATAGGCAGTCAGCAACGTGGAGAAAATGGATATTTCTATAACACTACCGGCTCAATTGGTCTTCATTATCACATCTCAAAACACTGGAATCTCTCAGCACGCAGCACTTATGACAACAGAAATTTTGCAGCTCAGAATTACTATACCACTTTTGTTTCAGATACAGCAACCGAAAAAGTAAGTAGTTGGTGGTATCAAGCAAAACTAAATTATGAGAATAAAAACTCTCATTTTAGCATCCATGCAGGATATAAAAGTTTAAATGATCAGTACACCTACAATGCCTTTTCAACTGCCAATAAAAATCAATCATCCTATTTCCAAACCTTAGTCCTTTTTCAACAAAAAATCAATCAACAACTATATTTCACAGCAGGCTATAATTTTCAAAACAAAGGAATTGTATCTAACGACAGAGGGAATCATCAAATTCAACAACATGCACTCTTAGCAAGCGCACAATACAAAATTTTTAATTATTTAAACCTAATGCCTTCTACACGAATTGAATTTATAGGCAACAATAATGTAGAAATATTACCTCAAATTAATGTATCATGGCATTTGCATCCGTTTCAAATACGCGCCAGTGGCGGAAGAAGCATTCGTGATGCAGACTTTACTGAAAGGTATAACAACTACAACAAACCTTTAGTTACTGGAGGAAGCATCGGTGATCCCTATTTAGTTCCCGAAGTAGCGTGGAGCTATGAAGCAGGTGCGGATTGGTTTTATGGAACTCAATTAAAGTTATCAGCTACCTTTTTTCAACGATTTCAAAGTAAGCTCATAGATTGGGTTTCCACTCCCTACATTGATATGCCTCGAAAAGATAACCTTACTTCAACAGGTAGTTACGCATTAGCCACCAACATAGCAGAAGTAAACACTACCGGTACTGAAATGGATATGCAATACACTAAAGCCATTTCATCCAAACAAAAATTTAAACTCAATGCAGGCTTGTTGTGGCTACATAGCACCAGTAGTGAAAATAATCCTTCCTTCTACATTTCTTCACATGCCAACTTCTTAGCCAACTTCAATCTTCAATACCAAATAGGCAAAGTATCAGTCAGCTTCACGGGTATCTATAAAAATCGTAAGCCTCAACAAGCTACTGCCATAGATGCAACAGTAAGTGAAACCTATTTTGTGTTAAACGGAAGAACCACTTATTCTATTTGGAGAAATTATTTTAATGCCTTTGTACAGGTGGACAATTTGTTCAATCAATCATACAGTGATCTATTAGGTGCAAAAATGCCGAGACGATGGTTGCAAGGCGGAATTAGTATAAATTGGGCCAAAAAATGAAGACGGAATCTGACTGACAAAATAGATGGTGTAGAAGTTATAGTTAATTTCAGTTGAATCATTACTTAATGTCTAAATAAAACGCATTTACATTTTCAAGTCAGGTTTGTTTACTAAACTTGTTATATAATCTTGATTGATTAAAAACTGTATCATTCTTTTCTCGCCCAAAGCACGCCAAGTATTTCGCAAGGCACACTCAGGGCTTTTCCTTTGAAACTTTTAAAGGTTGTTGACTATTTTTTGTTTTCCATCTGTCAAAAGTTTAGAGTTGAAATTAATTAGCAAAGCCATTTTTTGATCTACTAATTTGACATAGGTAAGTTTTTGTGCAAAATGAACAGGTGCAAGGATTTCTAATGATTTTAGTTCTATAATGAACTTGTTTTCTACGAGTAAATCAATTCGGTATCCAATATCTTGTTTCACTTCTTTATACGCCAAAGGCATAACAACTTGTATCATTACCTCCAATTCCATTTCTCTTAAATCATAAGACAGGGCTTTTTCATACGCAGATTCTCACAGTCACTGCCCATGAGTTTTATGCCAATCCACCTTTCTTCCAACTCATTAATGCCGAATTGCTAATCCCAAGCCCTTAGACTACTTCTTTTACTCTGCCTCGTAAATTGCTTAATTCCATAGCTTGCTGTTTGAATGCTAAACTGTATTTTTTTGTTCTTGCTCCGTTTTGTTAATTTATCATGAAGGGCTAATTTTATTTTGCCCACTCAAATCCAGTAACTCCAACACCGAGTTTATGACCATATACAGCGCACCAAAAAAATTGCCTTCCGATGGAAGGCAATTGGCAAAAGATTTGGATAGATAAGTGACTCTATTCACCTTCAGCAGGTGCTGCTTGTTCTTCCGTGCTGCCTTCTTCGGAAGGAGCTGCGGTTGCTTCTGCTGCGCGAGCTGCATTTTTTTCTTCCACACGACGTACCGACTCAGTTACAATAGCATGACGTTTATCTTGCTTGTGCTTGCGGTGAGCTTCTTGGCGGCGAGCAACTACTTCTTCGTGCTCACCATTCCAATTTTCAAATTTTTCCCACGCAGTCTTTTCATCAAAAAGACCAAGGGTTACGCCACGCATCAAATGTTTCAGGAATAAAACTCCTTTGAAAGATAGGATACGGCGGCAAGTGTTTGTAGGCTGTGCACCCTTTTGCAACCAATGCAGGCTACGCTCACGACTTAAACGAACTGTGGCAGGTACAGAAAGAGGGTTGTACGTACCGAGTTTTTCGATGAATTTACCATCACGCGGGGCAGTGCTGTTTGCAACTACAATAAAGTAAAAAGGGCGTTTCTTGGAGCCATGTCGCTGTAAGCGAATTTTAACGGACATAAATAATAGAAATTATTTGTGTTGAACAAAAATGGTTTTTGGAGTGCGAAGATAGTAAAAAGTTTTGAGCAAGAAAAGTTTTTTGAAAAACATTTTTATCTCTTGCCAAAAGGCATTCCCATACCCGGCATTCCCATACCCGGCATCATGCCTTTCATTTTACCCATTTGTCCCATCATTTGCCGCATTTGATCAAATTGTTTCATAAAGGCATTTACTTCTGTTACTTCTTTACCGCTTCCTTTAGCAATTCGCTTTCGACGGCTTCCATCAATAATATCCGGGTTTTGCCGTTCTTGTGGTGTCATGGAGTTAATGATGGACTCAATTCCTTTGAAAGCATCGTCGGATATGTCAATATCTTTTATTGCCTTTCCAATTCCGGGAATCATGGCAAGTAGATCTTTTAGGTTTCCCATCTTTTTAATTTGCTGCAATTGCTCTTTGAAGTCCTCGAAATCAAATTTATTTTGGCGAATTTTCTTTTCTAATTTCTTTGCCTGTACTTCATCAAATTGAGCTTGGGCACGTTCTACAAGGGTTGTGATGTCTCCCATGCCGAGAATTCGTTGCGCCATCCGTTCCGGGTAGAACACATCAAGGGTGTCTAACTTTTCACCCATGCTTACAAACTTGATAGGCTTATCTACCGTATATTTGATTGATATTGCCGCACCACCTCTTGTATCACCATCTAATTTTGTAAGTACTACGCCTGTAAAGTCAAGGCGATCATTAAAAGCTTTGGCTGTATTGACTGCATCTTGTCCTGTCATGGAATCTACGACAAACAAGATTTCTTGTGGATTCACGGCTGCTTTGATGTTGGCGACCTCTGTCATCATCACTTCATCTACTGCTAAGCGTCCTGCCGTGTCAATGATGACAACGCGATTTCCATTTTGTTTTGCTTCAGCTAACGCATTTTGAACAATAGCAACTGCATTTTTGTTTTCAGGTTCGCTATAAACAGGCACTTTCACTTGCTCGCCTAACACTTTCAATTGATCTATGGCTGCGGGGCGATAAATGTCACCCGCTACCAGCAAGGGATTTAGTCCTTTTTTGCTTTTAAGAAAATTTGCCAACTTACCAGAAAAAGTTGTCTTACCACTTCCTTGTAAACCTGCAATCAAAATGATGGTAGGTCGCACAGAAAGATCAATTTCTGTTTCTGTTCCACCCATCAACTCAGCTAACTCATCTTTTACGATTTTCACCATCAACTGTCCGGGCGAAACGGCTGTAAGTACTTTTTCGCCCATTGCCTTATCCTTTACTTTATCCGTAAATTCTTTGGCAATTTTATAATTCACATCTGCATCTACCAGCGCACGACGAATTTCCTTAATTGTACTGGCGACATTAATATCGGTGATACGTCCTTCACCTTTTAGCTGTTTAAATGCGGAGTCGAGCCGCTCACTTAGGTTATCAAACATTGTTATTTACTTAAAATTTCGGAGCGCAAATTTAGCAATTGCTCCCTTTACGATAAATCTATTTCTAAACTATTTCTACTTTTCTTACTCATACCGCAGCAACAAAAAAATGAATTGTTAAGCCGCTTGTTAACGAGTGGTTAAGCAGATGTAAAGTTGATGATTGAATCTGCGGCACATTGTTATTTCGCCTTCAAGAAAAACAACTGTCATGCAACAAGACCTTATTCAAAAACTACATCAAGATAAATATCAATCAACTATGTCTGCTGATCAATATTCAGCAAGTGTTCAATCTGGATTCGACAGCTTACTGCAAAATGGTTTTGAATCTACTTCATGCAATAACAGAGAATCTGTAAACATGGCTCTTGAATATAATGAAGAGCTTATGTTGAACCTTTTGCGCTCGCTTTAAATAAACACCTTGACTATTTAACAGCTATGGCTTTATTGCAAAAAAGTGATTGCAGAAATATTCAAGCTATTTTATAGATGCTTATTATACCATTTTAAGAAATGTATTGTAGGCTAAAATATTTCTTAATACCTAAAGGCGGAAAAGATGCTTAATCATATCTCTGCTATCTGATAAAGCATTTAGGAGTTTCTATAAACTATAATTGATTCAACAATTTATAAGACCGGTTCATAAACAGAATCATGTTTAAACTCCTTTAAAAAACGAATTATATCGGTAGCCTCGTTAACAAAAAGGTCTTTAACGTTTACAGTACGACCTTTAGTAAAATCAGAAATAAGGTTGTCTTTTTTCAAAGTAAGGCGCTTTTCAGCAATCATTTTATTGATGCATATTAGCTGACCGGTTGTAAGTTTTGTTTCAAAAAGTTTACACTTTGTTTCGGACATCTTGATTTTTTTTTACAAATTTAGGAAAATTTTCCGAATTAGGCACAAATTTCACCAATTCGTTGTAAATAGGGCGCATTATCCCTTTCAGCAAGAATTACTTAATCACGAACAGATCGTCCGGTGTAATGCAAAAAAACATCTTCCAAACGTTGACAATTTGGTAGATTCAAAATAAGATTTTCAGGAGTTCCGCTCACAATCAACTTGCCTTCATCCACAATCACAACTTCATCGCACAATGTTTCTGCTTCATCAAGATGGTGAGAGGTGTAGAGAATGGTGTTCCCTTTTTGATTGTAATCTGTCAGAAAACTATGAATCAATGCACGGCTTTGTACATCAACGCCTGCTGTTGGTTCATCTAAAATCAACAATTCGGGTTCGTGCAGTAATGAGGCTATAATGTTTGCCCGTCTTCTCATTCCTCCACTATATCTACCCACCCGTTTATCGGCATGGGCTGCCAATCCTAATCGGTCTAATAAGTGGTTGGCTCTGCTTTTGATATTCGCATCCGAAAGGTTATATAATCGTCCGATGTAGGAAAAATTTTCCCAAGCAGTAAGGTTGCTAAACAAGGCAATTTGTTGAGGCACAACGCCTATCAACGATCGGATTTTTTGAATTTCATTACGGCAATTTTTCCCCAACACAAGGGCATCTCCTTCATCTGCACTTACTAATCCACAAAGAATATTGATACAAGTTGTTTTACCTGCTCCATTCGGACCCAAAAGCCCCATGATTTTTCCACGTTGCACTTGTAGCGACAGCCCGTCCAATGCGGGCTGCCATCCACCGGTGTATTTTTTTTTCAGATTTGAAATTTCGATTGCTAAGGATTGCATCAATGATTGTAACTAAGGTCGCGCACCAATGCTTCCGGCAGCTCAGGCAGCATGTGTCGAGGTAATAAAAAGGAAGTAAGTTCTGCCACTTCGCTGAAAATATAATGACTGTCTGCTGCTGCTTTTAGATATTCGGCACCACTACTGCCGCCGGTACCTGCTCGTTTTCCTATAGTACGTTGCACCATGTGAATATGCCTATGTCGCCAAAGACTCAACATTTCATCTACTTCCAACAGCATGGCAAGCAGTTCATACGGCAAATGAAGCAAAGGATAATCGCGGTAAAGCATGATAAACAAAGCATTTCTGTTTGCATCAGCACTAAAGTTACGCTCAGCCGAATAGGCTTCGCCACCCATAAAAATCTTGTCAAAATTTTCCAAATTGTTCAATTCTCCTTCTTGCAAACTATCAGCATAGGCATCTCTATAAATTTTCCAAAATGGTGCATCGCCCTGTTCGTTTTTCCAATAATTTTTAGATTTGATAAATGGCATACGTTCTAACCAACGATTGATTAAGATGACCAAACTTTCTTCTGCTTCTGCGTTCTTTACTCGCTCTACATCTTCGGGTGTCAGTTGAGAAAGATAGTATTGCTGTCCATGCCTTTTTTGAAATTTTAGACCTAACGATGCTTCTATCATTTTAAACTGGATGCTTTGAAAACCGGAAGCCGGTCGAAGCAAATCTCTAAAGTCCAGAAAATCAAGTGGGGTCATCGTTTCAATTACTGCAAGTTGGTTGACACCTAATTCTAAAATGGTGCAAATTCTTTTCAGACGATGTACACAATTATACACATCGGGGCTATTATTTGGAATATTGGGTTGCTTAAAAACGTTTCGGACAATATTCAATTCATGCAATACTTGTTTAAACCAAAGTTCATAAGCTTGGTGAATGATGATAAAAAGCATTTCATCATCTGCTCTGATTCCTTCTTTGGAACTTTCCGGAGCTTGTGCATTCAATAATTTATCGAGTTGCAAATACTCACTATAATAAACCGGTTTACGTAGTTTTTTTTCCATGATTGCTAAGGTAATAAAAGGATTGAAGAATATTTTTTAGGGGGTAACAAAATGAATTGGCGTTTTGGCGATTAAGGCTTTTCATAAAAAGCTACTTCTTCGCCTCCTTCACTGTTTCGCATGGCGCGATACATGCCCGAAGAATTGAAAGAGAAATAATGGTTTCCCATTGCATCAACTGAAATTAATCCGCCTTCGCCCCCCAGCTTGTTGAGCTTGTTGTGTACTACTTCATCACATGCTTGTTGAAGAGAATATCCCTTGTACTCCATCATACAAGAAACATCGTAAGCAACAACAGAACGAAGGAAAAATTCGCCATGACCGGTGCAAGAAATGGCACAAGTTTGATTATTGGCATAAGTGCCTGCACCAATTACGGGACTATCGCCAATTCTACCGAAACGCTTATTGGTCATACCTCCGGTTGAGGTGCCTGCTGCAAGATTTCCGTTCACATCACAAGCCACTGCGCCAACTGTTCCAAATTTATGATCTGTGTTTATAGGAATGCCTTTCAGGTTATCATCCTTATGATCAAGTTGATAAAAATCACTGTCTCGAATAGCTATCCATTGATCATATCTCTCTTTGTTGAAAAAATAATCGTCAGGAGCAAATTCCAATTTTCGATTCAAAGCAAATTCGCCTGCACCTTTTCCACTTAAAAAAACATGACCGGAATGAAGCATGATTTCACGTGCTAACACGATTGGGTTTTTAATATTTCGCACACCGGCAACTGCCCCTGCTGCAAGGCTGGTTCCATCCATCACAGCAGCATCCATTTCATGCAATCCCTTTTTGGTAAAAACGGATCCTTTTCCAGCATTGAAAAGCGGATTGTCTTCTAATGAACTGATAGCTGCCACAACAGCATCCATAGCGACACCGCCCTTTTCCAAAATATGGTAACCTGCTTGTAGAGCAGTTTTTAGCGATTGTCTGTAGCTTTCTTCTTGTTCTACATTCATCATGGATCGATTGATATTTCCGGCTCCACCGTGAATGCAAAGTGTTGTCATATTCTTATTCATTTCTTCCGATTTGGCAAAGTGTTTTGAAGATTATTGTAAATAAGCACCTTTAATTTCATCTCCCTCACATACCACCTCAATATGGTCTTGTAAAGTAGTGGCTATCGTATGTCCTACGATATCGGGAGAAACTGGAAATGATTTGTGTTTTCGATCAACCAAAACAGCAATAATGATACTATGCGGCATATAAGTCAGTAGCGGTTTCATGGCATACAACAAGGTTTTTCCACTATTTGCCACATCGTCAATCAGAACAACCGATTTATCATTTAGATTTTCTAAAAATTGGGCTGGATGTTTTAATGGATCTCGCTTGTCAATTGGCAATGAATGAAAATGGATTTTTAACGGACTGATTTCCGTCAAATGGTTTGCCAGTTGGCGTGCAACATGAATACCCGTACCCTCCACAGCTACAAAATGCAAGGTAGATTCTTTGCAATGTCGTTCCCAAATTTCATAAGCCATACGTCTTATTTTTCTTTGGATACGCTCTTTATCAAGGATTAAAATTTTGTTGTCCATGAAACCATATTAATTGGATCGAATGGCTACTACGGGATCTAATTTTGCTGCAGCATTAGCCGGCACAATTCCGGCAACTAACCCAACGAAAATAGATACTCCCATGCCAATCATAAAATTTTTTACTGAGAGAATTATCGGATAATCAAAGCTGTAAGTCATTAATAAACTCAAGGTAAACACGGCAATAATGCCCAGCAAACCACCTGTCAAACAAAGTGCTACTGCTTCCACCAAAAACTCCAATAAGATGCTGGCAGAACGTGCGCCTATAGCCTTTTTTAATCCTATAATTTTAGTTCTCTCTTTTACGGTAACAAACATAATGTTTGCAATACCAAAACCACCTACTAAAAGCGAAAATCCAGCAATTACCCAGCCGATTATATTAATTGTTCCAAACAGCAGATCAAGCCTTTCGGTTATTTGACTCAGTTGGTTAATGGCAAAATTATTATTAGCACCGGGTTTCACCTTTCTTGCCTGACGCAAAGCACCTTCAACTTCATATTTCAAATCAGATGTGTTGGCACCGGTTCTTGCTTTTACTATCAGGAAAGGATCGTAGTTTAGTGATTTCACATCAAAAAGAGATACTGCTGCAAAATAGGGAATAATCATTCCGTCATCGAAATCGAAACCGGCCATATTTTGCCCTACTTTTTTCATTACACCGACTATTTTAAGATGCTTTCCCTGCAAGGATACGGTTTCTCCAATTGGGTTAGTATTTCCCGGAAAAAGTTGTTGGTATGCATCATAACCCAACACACAAACCCCCACTCCGCCAGTCAATTCCGCCATGTTGAGGTAACGACCGATTTCAATTTCAATATTTTGCAGCTTATCAAAATTTTCAGTGGTAGCATACACACTAATACCTGAAATTTCGTTGCTATTTCGTTTTAAATTCTGTCCATTTACATTTAGGCAAAGGGTGGAAAGTGCTGCAGAGGGTACATTTTTTTCTACCACACGAAGTTCATTTAAGGTCATACTGGGACGACGCCAAAATTCCCACCATTTATATTCTCCACCTTCATCCATCCAAGGCCAGCGTCCTACATACAAAACATCGCTACCTAATGAATTCATCTCCTTTTTGATGTTGTTTTTCATGCTATCTACAACGGTCAAAACGGCTATAATACAAAAAATGCCAATAGTGATACCCAAAAGAGAAAGAAAAGTGCGTAGTTTATTGACAGCTAATTCCTGAAAGGCTTGAAGAATACTTGTCTTGAAAATGTGCCTGTGGAAAAGCATAGCAACAAATTTAGGGAGAAGGTTTAAAAAGTACTATCAAAAAAATAAAGAGAATTACAAAATTGCATAGTGGCTATTGAAATGTTTATAGGAGTTAAATCACGGTTACATTTGTACACAAAAACCGATTTTGAATTTTGCTTTAAAATTTCTGATTAAAAACAAATCCTTACATCATAGTTTATTTAGGCGATATCTTAGTCAGCGTTTCTCAATCATCCTTGCTCTTTTCATTCAAAACACCATTCTTGTATATTGGCTTTATACCATCACCAATGATGTTTGGTCTATTGGTAAATTAGGTTTGTTTGAAGCCATTCCTGCTATTGGGTTTTCGTTGTTTTCAGGTCACTTAGTGGAGCGTAGAGAGAAACGAACTGTTTTAGTGATATGTACTATCAGCTATGTCATCTTGACTGCTGGCTATGTAGCATTGATAACTCTTGCTGAAAGAAATATGTGGTCAGTTCATAGCATTACAGATTGGGTGTATGCTGGTTTTTTTATTAATGGAGCAATACGTGCCTTTCTTAGTCCTTCTTCATTTTCTTTATTAGGGTTATTGGTTCCCAGAAAAAGGTTAGCCAATGCAGCTACGTGGAGTTCTACATCTTGGCAAACGGGGGCTGTGGTAGGACCTTTAACCGGTGGTGTATTGATTGCTCTAATATCGGTATCCAAAAGCCTTTGGGTGGTTTTGATAATTGAGCTATTGGCGTTGGTAGCTATTATATCTATTCCCAAACAGGCAATTATTAAAAAGGAAAAAGAGCCTGTATTAAAAAGTTTGCGTCAGGGGTTACAATTTGTATTCGGCACTCAAATTATTTTGGCAGCATTAGCATTAGATATGTTTGCTGTCTTATTTGGTGGGGCAACTGCCCTTTTGCCTGCATACGCAAGAGATATTTTAAAAATAGGCGAAGTTGGATATGGCTGGCTTCGGGCTGCACCAGGCATTGGTGCTATCTTAATGTTTATGGGTTTGGCTTGGCTGCCCTTGAGGCGACATCCGGGCAGAAAATTATTAATCAGCATATTTGGTTTTGGGCTTTGTATGATTGTGTTTGGTATATCAAAGAATGCCTATCTTTCGTTTGGTATATTAGTGCTAAGTGGCATGTTGGATGCTGTAAGTGTAGTGGTTAGAAGCACCATTTTGCAGCTTTATACTCCGGATGAGATGAAGGGAAGAGTGTCTGCTGTAAACACGATGTTTATTTCATCAAGCAATGAAATTGGTGAAGTAGAAAGCGGCTTGACGGCAAAGTGGATGGGAACTGTTCCCGCCGTAGTATTTGGCGGGTGCATGACCTTAGTTGTTGTGGGTATTACTTGGATAGTGGCACCTTCTATTCGAAAATTCAAACTGGAAGATATAGAGCGTTCAAACTAAGACGGCTTTTGGTAAAACATGAAATAAACTGCTCCAAAAATGAAAAGAAAAGCAACCAAATAGTTCCAACGAAATGGCTCTTTTAAAAAAAGCACGGCAAACAAGCAGAAAATAACGAGGGAAATAACTTCTTGAATCGTTTTTAGTTGAAAGGGTGAATACCCTTCTTTTATTGCAAAACGATTATGAGCGGGAACCATAAATAGGTATTCAAAAAATGCAACTGCCCAACTTAGTAACACTAATTTTAGCAAAGGCATATTAGAGGTATCTTTTTTCAAGTGTCCATACCAAGCATAGGTCATAAAGCAGTTTGAAATCAGCAAACATAAAATAGTACGCATAGGAAAATTTGATAAAAAAACAGGCAACTTATCAGTGCCTGCAAATGTACTATGATGCTTTGTACTAGTTATTAAAGAAGAATATCTATCGGGTTTAATAAAAATAAATCGATAGATATTCATTTACTTTCAGCTCAATTGAGAAAATTATTTTTTCTCAAGATTGCGCTTATACTTGTCTAATTTTCCGGGTTCTACATAACCCTCATACATTTTCCAACGCCAATTATCAATTTCGGCTAATTGAGTTTGTTTATCTTGAGGATTAGCATTGATAACATTCATGGATCTTCTTTCGGCAGAACAATTTATTTCTAGTACTGTTTCAAATTGGCGCTTATCCAAGTGTAAAGTTGAATTCATTTTGTTCGCATCTGCAATTGCTCTTTCAATATAAGGCTTTTCAGCTTCATTCTGTGGTTTTGCAAAGCGAGGCAAATCTTGGGCATTGGTCATAGCCGCGCCAAGAAGAAGTGTTAAAGCTAACGCGATCTTTTTCATTTGATATTGACTTTTCGATTATTTAGAGAAAACAAAGTTGCTTAATACAAAAGACATAAACAACAATAATTTGGTTGGGGATTTGAATTTATCTTTTACGCATTATTTCCTTCAATTTTGTCATTTGCTCACCATTCAAAACATTTCCGTACATGTTTAATTTTGCATTATCCAATTCGCGCAGAGAACGTTCATTGGCATTCCCGGTACGATTCAGATATTCTTTTCGTTCAGCCAAATTCCTATTTACATTCAAAATAGCTCCTCTCTGATTAGGTGTTAAGTCTATTAGCTTTCCAAGTTGCTCTGTTTCTTTTATTGCTTCTTGCTCAATGGTTGCTCGATCTGCTGTTACTGCTACTTTTTCTGTTTTTTTCAAAGACTTTGCATCTTGAGCATGAGCTACAAAAGACAAGCTTGAAACAGCCATTATTACAAACGCAATTTTTTTCATTTTTGGAAGCAATTTATTTTCGTTGTTCAAGTTATTGACTTATTTTCATAAAAAGTAGAATAGTCAACTGCTTTTTTAAAATTTTTAAGAAAAAACTTACTGTTTATCATTTCTGATGACCACCACGCCATCAAATACATCAATCAACACCGGCATTAATTTATGAATTTCACCGGCAATAATTTTTTTACTCAAAAGGTTAATGATATCTTTTTGAATTAGACGTTTTAGTGGTCTGGCACCATATTGAGGATCAAACCCTCGTTGTGACAAATAATCTAACACATAGTCTGTGAATTGAAGTTCAATTCCTTGTTCCAACAATTGTTTTTGAAGAATTTCTAATTGAATTTTGATAATCCCTTTAATTTCTTTTCGCAACAAGGGTTGAAACATAATAATATCATCTACGCGGTTTAAGAATTCGGGGCGCATAGTTTCTTTCAACAAGGTCATCACTTCATCTTTAGTTGATTCTACTACGTCTTCAATGTTTTTCCCTTCCAAGTTTGCAAAGTTTTCTTGAATGATCTGAGAGCCCATATTTGAAGTCATGATGATGATGGTGTTTTTAAAATTCACTACTCTTCCTTTGTTGTCGGTAAGCCTTCCATCATCCAGCACTTGTAATAGTACATTAAAAGTATCAGGGTGAGCCTTTTCAATTTCATCAAGTAGAATTACGGAGTATGGTTTTCTTCGAACTGCTTCGGTTAATTGTCCACCTTCATCATAACCTACATATCCCGGAGGTGCGCCTACCAGTCGGCTAACGCTGTGCTTCTCTTGATATTCGCTCATGTCAATGCGGGTCATCATGTGTTCATCATCAAACAACACTTCGGCTAAAGCCTTTGCCAGCTCTGTTTTCCCTACTCCTGTGGTTCCCAAAAATATGAATGAACCAATGGGTTTTCGAGGGTCTTGCAATCCGGCACGCCCGCGTCGAATAGCATCTGCCACAGCTACAATAGCCTCATCTTGGCCAATAACACGCTTATGTAGTTCGTCTTCCAGGTTGAGTAATTTTTCTCGTTCACTTTGCATCATTCTTTGCACCGGAATACCGGTTGCTTTGGCTACATTTTCTGCAATATCTTCGGCATCTACTTCCTCTTTCAACAAACGTTTGTGTTGGGCATCCATCGCATGGAGTTTAGCCGAGGATTCGGCTATATTTTGCTCTTCTTCTTTTATTTTTCCATATCGTATTTCAGCTACCTTTCCATAGTCGCCTTCTCGCTCAGCTTTTTCTGCTTCTGTTTTTAGGTTTTCAATGTTGGCTTTTGATTTGTTGATTTGTTCAACTATTTCCTTTTCATCAAGCCATTTTGCTTTTAGTGTATCTCGTTGCACATTTAGCAAGGAAATTTCTTGGCTAAGTGCTTTTAATTTTTCTTCATCATTTTCTCTTTTAATGGCTTCGCGTTCAATTTCTAATTGTCTGATTCGGCGTTCTAACTCGTCCAACTCTTCTGGCATAGAATTCATTTCCAGTTTGAGTTTTGCGGCACTTTCATCAATCAAGTCAATAGCTTTATCCGGCAAAAAACGATCGGTGATATAGCGGTTTGAGAGTTCAACTGCAGCTATGATTGCTTCATCTTTAATACGGACATGATGGTGGTTTTCATATCGCTCTTTCAGCCCGCGCAAAATAGAAATAGCATCTTCCGGTGTTGGTTCATCTACTATTACCTTTTGAAAACGACGTTCAAGTGCTTTATCCTTCTCGAAATATTTTTGGTATTCATTGAGTGTTGTAGCACCTATGGCTCGAAGTTCTCCTCTTGCTAAGGCGGGTTTCAAAATATTGGCGGCATCCATAGCTCCTTCCATAGCGCCTGCACCAATCAATGTGTGAATCTCGTCAATAAATAAGATGATTTCACCATTGCTTTCTGCTACTTCTTTAATCACTCCTTTCAGGCGTTCTTCAAATTCGCCTCTATATTTTGCGCCGGCCATCAGGGAACCCATATCCAGTGCATAAATCAACTTACTCTTTAGATTTTCCGGCACATCACCATTAATGATTCGATGTGCCAAACCTTCTACTATTGCGGTTTTGCCCACACCTGGTTCGCCGACAAGGATGGGGTTATTTTTCGATCTTCTTGACAAGATGTGTAGGGTGCGTCGTATTTCTTCATCACGTCCTATGACGGGATCAAGTTTGCCGTTTCTTGCCAGATCATTGAGGTTTTTAGAGTAGCGTTGCAATGCTTGATATTGTTGTTCCGCAGTTTGAGAATTTACGGTTGATCCTTTACGCAACTCTTTGATAGCTGATATCAATCCTTTTTCTGTAAGCCCAGCATCTTTTAAAAGCTTTCCAACTTCATCATTCACTTGCAAAATACCAATGAGCAGATGCTCCGGCGTAACAAACTCGTCGCCAAAATCTTTAAGAATGGCCCCAGATTTTAGTACAACATTGTTAAGTTCACGGCTAATATTTTGAGCCGGTTCGCCGTTTTGAACTTTAGGTAATCGTTCAATCAGCTCTTCCAATTTTTTAGCAATAAATCCAATATTGACATTATTTTTCTTTAGCAAAAATTGAATTGGGGCATCTTCATCGTCCAACAATGCTTTAAGCAAATGGGCTGTTTCAATATTAGGGCTTTGATGGTTGAATGCAGTTTGTTGAGATTGAGCGATCAACTCTTGTGCTTTCACGGTGAAATTATTCAAGTTCATGTTTTTAAATTTTAAGGTTAATTCCGAGAATTCGCCTATCAATAAAGCATTTGCTTATGTTTATTGGCTATATTTCTCTGCATTCGAATGCTACAATTCTTTGACCAGTGAAGAAAAACGGACAACTTTTCACATTGCTTTGAAAACATTGCGCCATTCCGTCTAAAATCAAACTGTGTATCAGAAATTTTTTCCTGCTAATTTTTAAAATACTGCCTTACTGTCGTTGTCATTGAATTGAAATTATGCAATCCCATTTTCATTCAATAATTTGTCATCAAGAAAATTGTCTGGATGAAACCTTTTTTTCTTTTATTATCCATCCTTTGGCTGATAGCTGATTCCGTGTGTGCACAAAAGAAGAACGACACTTTTTCTGTTTATTTTGATTTAGATATTGCTCAGTTAAATCGGGAAGCTCATGATCGAATAGACTCCTTGCTCTACTTCAACCAGATTCATACAGGCGTTCCGATTTCAATTATTGGTTATGCTGATTTCCTTAACACCGATGAGTATAACCTCACCCTTTCAAGGAGCCGAGCAGCTAATGTGCGCGATTACTTATTGCAAGCAGGCCTTGACAGTAAAAATATTAAATTGTTGATTGGTAAAGGAGAAGTAAAACGAACAGATACTTTAGGAAAAAGAAAGGGTATTCCTAAAGATCGGAGAGTGGATATTGTGATGGAATATGTGCGAAAAACAAACAAGCCGCAAGATGTTCATATCAACATGAAACCATCTGACAAGCTGATTATTCCACCGTCCACCAGTGATCCGAATTTTGATATTTCCAATATACCTACCGGTAAAACGTTTATTCTTAAAAACATTTATTTTCCAATGGGAAGGCATTTTCCCAAACAAAATTCTTATGAAGATTTAGATCTGCTGCTTCGAGCTATGAATGAAAACCCTGACATGGCAATACAAATTGAAGGTCATGTATGTTGTGTTGTCAATATGCCCGATGCCTTAGATTTAGATAGCCATGAAATAGACCTTTCAATCAATAGAGCTCGATTTATATATGAATGGCTTCGAGCCAGAGGAATTTCACCCAATCGGATCAAATATGTTGGATATGGGCGTAGCCGTCCTATCATTGACGATGAACAAACAGAAGAAGAAGCCTCTATTAATAGACGAGTAGAAATTAGAATTTTACGAAAATAGATACCCTAAATAAGTAGCTGAAAAAATGAACGTTCTCAGTATAGACTAAAATTATTGTTCAAGCTTTTTATCCCAATCACTTCAATGGATTCAAAAGTTTGACAGGCGATAAAAATCAGAGGTTTTACTTGTTAAATTGAGTGTTTACTTGATAATTTTTCATAAAAAAAGCAACGACTATAGATCGTTGCAAAATATATTTTTTGGGGATAGAAATCATCTTTTTAGATTTCTAATAGAGCCTGTACAGGATCTTTACCAATCAATAGCAATTCGGGGTTTTCCAACAACTCTTTTACGCGAACTAAGAAGCTAACCGACTCACGTCCGTCAATAATTCTATGATCGTAAGAAAGCGCGAGATACATCATTGGGCGCGCTTCAATCTTTCCGTTTATTACCATTGGTCGTTCTTGAATTTTGTGCATTCCTAGAATAGCACTTTGCGGAATATTGATAATTGGAGTGCTCATCAAAGAGCCAAACACACCACCATTAGTTATGGTAAAAGTGCCTCCAGTCATTTCTTCCATACTCAATTTATTTTCACGAGCTTTTTTGGCTAATTCTACAATTTTACTCTCTATTTCAGCCATGGAAAGGCTTTCTGCATTTCTGATTACAGGAACTACCAAACCTTTGGGGGCAGAAACTGCAATTGAAATATCACAGTAGTCGTGGTAAATAATTTCATCACCATCAATATAAGCATTGACAGCTTGCCACTCTTGAAGAGCATAGCAGCAGGCTTTTGTAAAGAATGACATAAAACCAAGGTTTACACCATGAACCTCTTTAAAAGCATCTTTGCTTTTGGCTCTAATTTCCATGATGCGGCTCATGTCCACTTCATTGAAAGTAGTGAGCATTGCTGTGCTATTTTTGGCTTCAACTAAGCGACGTGAAACAGTCTTACGTAAGTTGCTCATTTTTTCACGGCGGTCATTTCGACTAAATGCATCTGTACTTCCTTTTCTTCCGGGGTTGGCTAAGGCTTCGAGTACATCATGTTTTAAGATACGTCCGTGTGTTCCGGATCCTTTCACTTCAGTTGCTGGCAAGTGTTTGTCAGCCATGATCGATTTGGCTACCGGCGTGGCTTTTACCTGTTCGGCTGATTGAGGAGCAGCACTTGTTTCTTGTCTTTTTTCTTCGACTTTTGCTGGGGTTGCTGCCTTTTTTGTTTTTTCGGGAGCAGCAGTGTTGTTAGGCTTGTTTGCTTTTTCGTCAATTTTACAAGCCAAGTCGCCAATATTTAACGTAGCACCTTCTTGAGCTACAATATTCAATGTTCCTGCTTGTTCTGCATTCAGTTCAAAGGTTGCTTTTTCTGATTCCAATTCACACAACAATTCATCTCGTTCTACCCATTCGCCTTCTTTTTTCAACCATTTTACGAGGGTAACTTCTTTGATGGATTCGCCAACCGGAGGAACTTTAATATCAATCATGGAACAATAAAACGTTTTTTTAAGCACCGCTAAATTAGCATAGTAGGGCTGATTTAGCAAAAGACAGCATATTCCATCCTTACAATGATTTTCGTCAGCTTAACACAAAAGTATAGTGTAAAACAATTTAGAATTTAGCCTTAATGAATATCAGAAGGTAAATCTAAAAATTCGCTACCAAAAGAGAATGGCAAAAGATACTGGGCATCATCAACTATAATAATGGTTCCATCAGGTGCACACATATATACCGTAATGGGTTTGTTTTGCCATTGTTGAACTTCCAGAATGGTTTGCCGACAAATGCCACAAGGCGAAATAGGTTTGGCTAAATGATCGTTACTTAGATAAGTTACTGCAATTGCTACTACATGTTGCGATTTGTTGCTCATATTTAAATTAGAAAGAGCAGCTCTTTCAGCACAAACGCCTGCTGGATAAGCTGCATTTTCATGATTACAGCCAGTCAACAGATTACCATCTTGCAATAGAACTGCTGCTCCAACTTTGAAATGAGAATATGGAGCATAGGCTTTATAAGCAGTTTGTTCTGCTGCTTCAATCAGAGATTGAAAATGGGGAGGTAATTTTGATTTAAGGGTTGTTTGAAAATTGAATTGAAAGTGTTTCATTAGTTTATTTAGTGTTTTAGAAAACGACATTAGCAATAAACATTCCAAAACGACATAGAGCAAGGCCTAACACAACACTCATCAGCGTATAAAAAGTAGCTGAAAGAAATTGTGTTTGTTGTATCAATCCCACATTTTCTAAAGCAAATGTAGAAAAGGTTGTAAAGCCGCCACAGAAGCCTGTTGCCAGTAGGAGGAGTATATTTCCTTGCATCCAAGCTTGCTTGTCAGCTAACCCAAACAAGAAGCCTATAAGCAAGCAACCAAGTAGATTAATAAAGAGCGTAGATAAAGGGAAAGAGTGTTGAAAATAACGTTGAAAAAACAGTCCTATTGCAAAGCGCAACATGCTGCCAGTGGCACCTCCCACACCTACCATAATAAATGCACGAAACATAAAATCTAAATAGACACAAACATAACAGATTCAAACCAACAGTACACTAAAGATTAAGAAAGTATAACGCACAAAAAAGCCGCACGATTGGTTCGTGCGGCATTTATTTAATTCAGGTGGGAGCAATTAAGCGATTTCCACTTCAGCACCAGCTTCTGTAAGCTTAGCTTTCAGGTCTTCTGCTTCTGCTTTACTAACACCTTCTTTTACATTTTTAGGTGCGCCATCAACCAATTCTTTTGCTTCTTTCAAGCCAAGACCAGTCAATTCTTTTACAATCTTAACAACGTTAAGTTTTGAAGCACCTGCACTCTTCAATACTACATTGAAAGCAGTTTTTTCTTCAACAGCTGCACCGCCGCCATCACCACCAGCACTTACTACTACTGCTGCAGCAGCAGGCTCAATGCCATATTCAGCTTTCAATACGTCTGCTAATTCTTGCACTTCTTTCACGGTAAGTGCAACTAATGATTCTGCTAATGCTTTTACGTCAGCCATGTGTTTTACTTTTTAACCGCCTTCATTGCCATTCATGCTCCGGCGGCATGGTTAATAAATATTGCCTTATTTGAACCTCAAAGGTATTGGTTTATCGTTTGGTCAACACACCAAAAAGTGTGTTGAAAAAATACTTGATTATTCAGCAGCAGCGCCTTCATTCTGCTTTTCGTGATGGTGCAACAAGGCAGCCAATACACGTTTAGCAGGCGATTGCAACAAGCCGATAACTTCGCCGATAAGCTCGTTTTTCGTCTTGATATTAGTAAGCGCAACCAATTGGTTGTCACCGCTATAAACTTCGCCACCAATATAAGCAGCCTTCAATACTGGCTTTTCACCTTTTGCTGCTTTACGGAAAGATGAAATGATGAGAGCCGGTTCTTTAGGGCTTTCACTAAACATCAATGCCGTAACGTTATGCAGGGCATCATACACACCGGCATACTTTTCGCTATCAAGGCTTTCGAGTGCTTTTTTGATAAGCGTATTTTTGGCTACTTTCATTTCCACTTGCTTGTCAAAACAATGACGGCGAAGTGTGCTCACTTGTTGCACGGTGAGTGATTCTGTATCGGTAATGTAGAAGTTATTGTACTGAGAGAACTTCTCTTTCAGCATCTCGATTACTTCATTTTTTTGAGCAGTTGTCATTTTTTTAGTTTGCTAATGTGCCAATTGTTGATTTTACAATCCTGCACACTGGTGAAACAAATTAATTCTTATCAGGCAATTGAACTGATTATCCAACAGATTTCGTGTCAATTGCTAATCCCGGACTCATGGTGCTAGCCATGCTGATTCCTTTTAGATAAATACCTTTAGCGGTTGCAGGTTTCATGCGCACAAGTGTGTTAATTAATTCTTGAGCGTTTTCTGCAATTTTTTCGGGTGTAAAAGAAATCCGTCCAATAGATGCGTGGATGATTCCGGCCTTATCTATTTTAAATGCAATTTTACCACCTTTTACATCCGTTACAGCTGCGGCAACATCATTGGTTACAGTTCCGGTTTTAGGATTGGGCATCAAGTTGCGCGGACCGAGAATTTTACCAAGACGACCAATTTTGGGCATCACTGACGGTGTAGCGATGATTACATCAATATCAGTCCAACCGCCATCAATTTTTTGAACAAATTCGTCAAGCCCTACATAATCAGCACCAGCAGCTTTTGCTTCTGCTTCTTTATCGGGCGTACAAAGCACCAATACGCGTTTTGTTTTTCCGGTTCCATGTGGTAGGGTAACTGTTCCGCGAATTGCCTGATCTGCTTTCTTAGGATCTACACCCAAACGGATGTGCATATCTACCGAGCTGTCGAATTTAGTGAGGTTTACGTCTTTTACTAAGGTAGCAGCCTCAGACAGTGTGTATTGTTTGTTTTTATCGAGTTTAGCCTCTACAGCCTTTCTTTTCTTTGTAATAGCCATTGCTACAAGATTTTAATGAGGTGAATCAATGGATTATTGTGCACTTGGTTTTTCGCCTTCAACAGTAAGACCCATGCTGCGTGCTGTGCCTGCAACCATACTCATGGCACTTTCCACAGTGAAACAGTTTAGATCTGCCATTTTATCTTTAGCGATTTCTGTAACCTGAGCCCAAGAAACCTTTCCAACCTTGTTGCGGTTTGGCTCTTTAGAACCCGATTGAATTTTTGCAGCTTCCATCAATTGAACAGCAGCCGGCGGTGTTTTAATAACAAAGTCGAATGACTTGTCCGTATAAACAGTAAGCACTACCGGAAGCACCTTGCCCATTTTGTCTTGTGTGCGGGCATTAAACTGCTTGCAGAATTCCATGATGTTTACGCCCTTGGAACCGAGCGCGGGACCGATTGGCGGTGCCGGATTGGCTTGTCCTCCTTTTACTTGGAGTTTTACAAAGCCAGAGATTTCTTTAGCCATTGTACCTTTCTTTTGGTATTAACGATTGTTTTTACACTAATCTCCCAAATGCAACTTTATAAGAGCAACCCGATTTTTACTTCGGGGTAGAGAAATTGGAGCGCAAAAGTAAGGTATTTTAAAATAATACAAAAACTTTTTTTGAACAAACCCGCAACTTTTGCCTTACCACTACTAAAGACCTCCTAATTTCAATACTTTTTTGAATTCCTTTTCTTTTACTATGCTTACAGACAGCCGTGAAAGGCGTACCAGATCCATATTTTCTAATTCTTTAGTTTGTTTGATGACCGATAATGAAACAGATTTGGGTAGGGGTTGTAATGGTTTTAGGTCAACCACAACCCAATTAACATCTTCAGTTGTAGGGTCTTGGTATGCTTCTTTTACCACTTCTGCTATACCCACAATAGCTAAACCTTCGTTGCTATGGTAAAAAAGCACTTTGTCGCCTATTTTCATTGCTTTCAGATTATTACGAGCACCATAGTTTCTAACGCCGTCCCAAAAAGTGTGTCCATCGGCTACAAACTGCTCCCAGCTATACTTAAATGGTTCTGATTTCACTAACCAGTATTGCATTTTGATCCGTTTTCTTAGTTTAATTAATTAAAAACAAAATGGGTATTTTATGATTTGGTGTGACATTTATACACCTATTGATCGCGCAATAAGAGATAAGAAGCAAGATCATGTAAATGTTTTTTTCGATTGCTCATAACAGCAACCTCTTCTAAAGAATTGAAAGCTGCGGCTGAATAGAATTCTACTGCGGCTCTACAAGCTAAATCAGCACCGGTAGTTCGAAAAATATCAAGTACGGCAGGGACTTTGGCTTCGTCATTTCGTTTAGACCATTCGGTTAATTCGGAACGATGGTTATCCTTGCCTAATTCCCAAGCTTTGAGCCATAAATACGTTTTTTTGTTGGCAAGAATATCACCTCCGCTTTGCTTGCCAATTCGCTCGCTGGATCCAAATGCATCTAAATAATCATCTTGCAACTGAAAAGCAATACCTAAGTTTTTTCCAAAGTCGTACAATTTTTGGGCATTTCCTTCGGACGAGCCGCCCAGAAGTCCACCCATTTTTAAACTACAAGCAATGAGGACAGATGTTTTGAGGGTTATCATTTCGATATATTCATCAATTGATACAATGCTTCGGCTTTCATAATCCATGTCTAATTGCTGCCCTTCGCAAACCTCTATTGCTGTTGTGTTGAACAGATGAAGTATTTGAGAAAGTGAATGGTTGATGTTGGCTAATTGTTCATAGGCATATATGCTCATGACATCTCCGCAAAGAATGCCGGCTGTCAATCCGTTTCGTTCATGTACGGTTGACATATTTCTGCGTAAAGGTGCCTTATCCATAATGTCATCATGAATCAGCGTGAAATTGTGAAACAGTTCGATGCCCATTGCTGCGTGCCAAGCATCATTGCTTAATGGTTCAAAAAGTTCATGAGCCATTAGGCATACTACAGGGCGAACGCGCTTTCCTCCAATGGTTAGAAAATAGCGGCAAGGCTCATAAAGGGTTGTTGGATTTTGCGGAAAGGGTAATGTGTTGGCAAATCTTTGCTCGAATGCCGATACCAATTCGTTAAATGAGTGCATAGGCGCAAAGGTAATTTTCCGTTAGTTAAAGAAGGCAAATAGATAGAAAAGAGGGTAGTGAAAAGATATAATTAAGCGAAAACTTGAAAATATTTAAAAATTACTTTCTTAAAAAAATACAGCTTAAAAAAGTAAAAGCCGCAAAATGTTGATAATCAAACATTTGCGGCTTTTGAGTGTCGGGAAGACAGGATTCGAACCTGCGACCCCCTGGTCCCAAACCAGATGCGCTACCGGCCTGCGCTACTTCCCGAATAAAATTGCTGCGGTGAGGGGGGGATTCGAACCCCCGGTACAGTTTAACCCGTACGACAGTTTAGCAAACTATTGGTTTCAGCCACTCACCCACCTCACCAGTATGAATGCTGCCGGCGGTATGGCAGCTATTCTTTTAAGAACTTTTACTTTCCCGTTTTTCTAAGGGACTGCAAAGATAGTTGTCCTTCCGATTTTTCAAAATAAATTTTGTATTTCCTGCTTAAATACTTGCCAGTTGCACCTTTTGCTGCAATTCTAAGAGGTTTTCTTTGTATTCACCATCAGTGTGCATGAGGTTTTCAACCGTTTGGCAGGAGTGGATTACAGTTGTGTGATCGAAACCGCCAAAATGTTCTCCTATATTTTTCAGTGAACTTTTCGTGAATTTCTTTGCTAAAAACATAGTGATTTGTCGTGCTTGCACCACTTCTCTTTTTCGTGTTTTAGCCAACAATCTATCGTAGGGAATATGAAAGTATTCGCACACCAATTTTTGTATATTTTCTATGGTTAATTCGCGTGCGGCTGTTTTTACAAAATTCTTCATAACTCGTTTTGCCAAATCCAGATCTACTTCTTTTCTGTTGAGCGTAGATTGAGCAAATAAAGCAATCAATGCACCTTCCAACTCGCGCACATTAGATTGTACGTTGTAGGCAATATACTTTACTACATCATCAGGTAAATCCAACCCTTCTCGCCTCATTCTTTGACGTAGAATTTCTTGTCGGGTTTCAAAACCAGGTGCTTGAATATCAGCATTTAATCCCCAACGAAAACGGCTAAGCAGGCGTTCCTGAATGCCTTCCATATCTTTTGGAGGGGTATCGCTTGTGAGGATAATTTGCTTGCCACTTTGATGCAAATGATTAAAAATGGCAAAAAACACATCCTGAGATTTAGCTGCTGGCACAAACAAATGAATATCATCCAATATCAGCACATCAATGAGCTGATAGAAGTGAATGAAATCGTTTACTTCATTGTTTTTGGAATGATCAATAAATTGGTTGATAAATTTATCGGCACTTACATAAAGTACTGCTTTATTTGGATGCAACCTGCGAACTTCATTTCCTATTGCTTGAGCTAAATGGGTTTTCCCCCAGCCAACTCCACCAAAGATAACCAATGGATTAAATGAAGTTGCACCGGGTTTTTGTGCTACGTGTAATCCGGCAGAACGAGCTACCCTATTGCAGTCTCCTTCTACATAGTTTTCAAACGTATAATTAGCGTTTAATTGCGGATCTATTTGCATTCGCTTCAATCCGGGAATAGCATAAGGTGTTTTTATGTTGGACGGATCATCCCATTTGAGCGGCATGTCCACATAGTTTGAATCTTTTGACGGTTTATGATAGTTGCTAGCAGGAATATTGATGGCGGCGGGATTTCGTTGAGTAGCAGCACCTTCCATCAGGATACGATATTCCAACTGACCTTCGCGTCCTAAAACACGTTTAATAGTTTTTCCCATCAACTCTACATAATGTTCTTCCAACCACTCATAAAAAAACTGACTGGGTACTTGCAAGGTTAATACTGCGCCTGATAAGGCAGCTGCCTTTATTGGTTCAAACCAAGTTTGATAGGTTCTCCAGTTCAGATTATCTTTGATGATACTCAAACATTTTGCCCATACTGCTTCAGCTTCATTTTTTGATGTTATATTATAGTGGTGCTTGTCCATGTTTTGTTAACCTGTATTCCTGAAAATTACTAATTTTTAAAGCAAAAGTGACCTTTGCAGCAACAAAATTGCCCCCGCTTCAAATATTTCTTAAAAAACCGTTCTATTTAATTAAAGCTTAACCCAGAGTCTTATCAGCAAACTACAAAAATCGCGCTGACATTATTAAAAATACGCCTTTAATTTACTTTGGCGGGGAAACGAAATTGCCAACATTCTGTTGAAAAAAAAAATCCTCAACCCCTTGTTTGTTTCCTAACGATTACAGATTGAGCATTGGTAAGTTTGGAACTCTTTTTGCTGTCAAACTCATAATCTAATCTACCCAAACGAATACCTGCCCAACCTACTTGATTTACAATAACATCCTTTTGCTTTTTGTTTTTTAATAATGTTGGTTCATCTAAAAAGGTATGTGTATGTCCTCCTATAATAAGATCTATGTTTTCTGATTCTTTGGCTAATATAAGGTCATTTACCTTTCTACCGTTTGAGTGATATCCAAGATGGGAGAGGCAAATAATGAAGTCGCATTTTTCTTCTTTTTTTAGTCGTTCGGCAGTACGATTTGCCATTTGAATGGGTTCTAAATAAACTGTTTTTCCATAGGCATCGTCCGGCACTAATCCTTTGAGTTCTATGCCCAATCCAAAGACACCCACTTTGATAGCACCTTTTTTAAATGTTTTATAGGGTTGGGTTTTCCCCTCTAAAGCAGTAGCCGTAAAATCGTAGTTAGCTGTCAGGATAGGAAAATTTGCGTGAACCAATTGCTTGGCAAAGCCTTCTACACCTGCATCAAAGTCATGATTACCCATTGTAGCGGCATCGTATCCCATCAGGCTCATAGCTTTCATTTCCGGTTCTCCTTTGAATAGATTGAAGTAAGGAGTTCCCTGAAAAATATCGCCGGCATCTAGCAACAGCACATGTTCAGTTTCCTTTCGAATGCTATTAATCAAAGAGGTACGCTCTGCCACACCACCTTCACCTTGATATTTACTTCCATCCAAAGGGAAAGGCTCCAATCTACTATGCACATCATTGGTGTGTAAAATAGTCAACTTGTGTATGGCACTACCGGCAAGGCTTTCAAAGGGAAATGCTCCTCCTAAAAGCAAGGCACCCCCGGTTGCGCCTAATTTCAAAAAAGATCTTCTACTCTGCATATTTCACTCTCTTTTCAATGTTAGGATGAAGGTGTATGTTTTTGGCTTGTAGTTGCTCTACATATTCAATCATAGCATCTCGAATAAAAACTCCCGTGTTTTTTCTTTTAAGCGGTCGTATAAAATCTGCATTATCGCCACCATTAGCTATATAATCTCCCATAGCTATTTTGTACACAATATTATCATTTAAGGGCAATCCATCTACCAAAATATTGGCTGCTGTTTTATCTTTTATAACATAGGTAATACCACTTATTGGCCAACCTTTTCGAACAGCCATAAAATCGCAAAATTGACGCAAATCGCTTCCGGGCATTTCTACAATAGTCAGTACATTATCAAAGGGCATCAATTCGTACATTTTGCCACGAGTTAATGCGCCCGGAGCTACATACGGCAATCGTACTCCACCATAATTGACAACAGATCCTACGACTTTTTTATCAATTGATTGTGCTTTTTTCAATTGTGCATCTGCCATAAAATTTCCCAGCGTAGATTCGGGTTGTGCCTTGGTTAGTGGTACGTCTGAATATCCAATTACTACTTGCATTTGTGTATCTACACCAATTTTATAGGGTCGTAGCATTTGCACCATACTACTATCTGCCGCATAACGATTGGATATGGTATAAAATTGATTGGTGTGGCTGCTGATGAAAAGTGGCTTGTGGCAGGCATTCAGAAATGTTGCCATTGCCATAAGCAGGGAGAAAAAAAGATGTTTATATTTCATTCGGGTTTGATTGTTTTTAGTTTCGAACCGGAAAAGATGCAGCCCTTTTGCTTAATTTAAAAATAGGAAAGTTAAAGTGAAATACATTTACATCATTATGGAGATCAACATTTATTCTTTTTCACCTATCCAGTTGCATTAACTTCATTGAAGCTCGTCCATTTTTTTCCCAAAACCTTCGTATATGATACCATATTCTGACAAAAAAGATTCATCTAATTCAATTTTGTGGAGTATCCGTCAATTGTTCAAAGATAGCAGAATGGTGGGCGTATTATTGCTCTTTTGCACTTCAATTTCTCTTCTTTTGTCAAATGTCAGTGGTGGAGCAACTTATCTTTCTTTTTGGAACAAAGATTTAGAAATAGCTGGAGGAATGCTATATCTGCCACATTCCACTTTGCATTGGGTGAATGATGGGCTAATGGCAATTTTCTTTTTTTTAGTAGGGTTGGAAATAAAACGAGAACTCCTAATAGGGGATCTGACCAGTTTTAAAAAATCCATGTTACCTATTGCTGGAGCCATAGGCGGGATGGTTGTCCCTGCACTATTTTATACAGTTTGGTGCGGCAGCTCTGTTTATAGTCACGGTTGGGGAATACCCATGGCTACGGATATTGCATTTTCATTGGGCATTCTATCCTTATTGGGAAACAGAGTGCCTGCTTCATTACGAATATTACTTACGGCCTTAGCTATTATTGATGATTTAGGCGGTATTCTTACCATTGCCCTATTTTATACTCATGATATTCGCTTAAACTACTTGCTATATGCCGGAATGGTTACTTCAATTCTCGTCCTTCTAAATATTTTTAACGTTCGAAAACTGGTATTGTATTTTCTTTTGGGTATCTTATTGTGGTATTTGGTTTTCAACTCGGGCGTTCATGCTACCATTGCCGGAGTGTTACTTGCGTTTTGCCTTCCGTTAGACAAGGGAGAAAAAGTTGAACATTGGTTTCATAAACCTGTCAATTTTTTGATACTCCCCGTTTTTGCCTTAGCCAATACAGCTATTGAACTCCCAGAAAAAATGTCTTTCGTTTTCCAATCTAACTTACATCATGGCATCACGATGGGATTAGTGTTAGGCAAACCGATTGGTATTTTTGGTTGCTGCCTTTTGGTGGTCAAAACAGGAATAGCTCAAAAATCTGAAAATGTTAGCTGGATGCAAATTTTGGGAATGAGTATTCTTGCCGGAGTAGGCTTTACAATTTCAATTTTTATCTCTACGCTTGCCTTTGCAGATATTGCCGGACAAACCATAGCCAAAGTCAGTGTGATGACGGCTTCGTTAATCGCTGCTGTATTGGGTTTACTTTTTCTACTTTGGCAAACAAATACCCTTAATTCAAACAAAAGTATTGTTAGAAAGTGAGCGTATGAACGGTAACTTTGCCGCGCGAAATACAAGGAGATGCAAAATAAAAAGACCACACTCATTCTGCTCAGTTTCTTTATTCTACTAAGTGCTGCTTTTATGACCTATTACTACAAGGTTAATAGAGAGCAACCCAAACGATTGCCTACATTAGGGGAAGGTGATCATCGAGTTCGTTCCTTTTCCTTTATTGACCAAGATGGCAAAACAGTAACAGATAAAGATGTTCTTGGCAAAACTTATGTTGTTGAATATTTCTTCACTACCTGCAAAGGTATTTGCCCAAAGATGAACGAAAACATGCACAAGGTATATGAAGCTTTTCGAGGGAATAATCAAGTCATGATTTTATCACACACAGTTGACCCTTTAAAAGACACAATAGCTGCTTTAAAAGAATATTCTCTTCGCTATGAAGCTGATCCAAAACAGTGGAAATTCTTGACTGGCGACAAAAAAGAATTATACGACATGGCGCGGTATAGCTATTTGGTTACTGCTGCAGATGATACAGCAACTACAGATATTCAGAGCGACTTTATACACACTGATCGTTTCGTTCTGGTGGACAAAACCGGACATATCCGCGGTCAATATGAAGGAACCAATGTGGGTTCGGTAAACCAACTGATCGGAGATCTTAAAGCTCTTTTACAAGAGCCATAATCCAGCTCAATAAGAGTTCATAGCCCAACCCAAAAGCAGCCACCCCAAAACTATCAGTGGTGGTGGAATTTTAGTAAATTTCAATAGGGCAAACGTGATCAGCACCACAACCACATTGAGCCATTCAAATTTCATGACTTGAAACAAAACAATGCCTGATGCCATGATAATCCCTACCACAGCGGCATTGAGCCCTTCGAGTGCACGATAAATAACTACGTGTTGTCGAAGATTTTGATAAAGGGGGAATAAGAAAAATAGCAACAGTGTACTGGGCAAAAACACACCTACTGTACCGATTATACAGCCTAAAATTTGCCAAGACGTACCATAAGGGCTCATCACCATTCCACCAACATAACTACAAACTGAAAAAACAGGTCCCGGAACCGCCTGCACCATTCCATAGCCGGTGAGTAGCTCAGCGGATGTTAGCAAAGGTTCCCGGTGTAACTGAAGCGGATGATTGACAAACTGATATAGCATCATGGGCACTAATGCTTGCCCACCACCAAAAACAATGGCACCAAACCGATAGAAATTCTCAAACAAATTGAATAAAATAGCGTGCTTCCAATGATGGGCGCGTGCTAATTCTGACAAAATACCTGCAATCAGAAATACCACTGCAAAAAGCCAGATATTAACCCATCGAATAGGCTTGGGCTTTTCATTAGTTGCTGGAATTCGATTGCTACTAAAATTGCTGATAGTGCCTGCAAGCAAAAGAATAACAGGGAAAATCCAAGGTGAACGAATTAATATAGTGATAATTGCAGCACCGACCATGATAGCACTTGTTGCAAAATGAGAAACGCTCGACTTCATCATTTTTACTGCTGCATAAGCAATAAAGCCAACAGACATAGGCTGTACATACATGAATAAATTGGGAAGAATTTCCTTAGCATTGAAATAATAAATCAGAAAAGAAAAAAGCCCCATTAAGCTTGCAGCAGGCAAAACCCAAAGCAATAAAGTAAGAATAGCCAAGGGAATGCCTCCTCGCTTCATGGCTATCAGCATTACTGTTTGAGTAGAAGATGGCCCAGGCAACATTTGGCAAAACGCATTATATTCCAGCAACTCCTCTTCGGTAACATCATGGCGTTTTTGCACAAAACTTTTTACCATCATGCCAATATGACCTTGCGGCCCACCAAAGGCCGTGAGCGCATAAAAAAATACCGTCTTTAGAAATGATACATGGCGTAAAAGCATGAAGTTGCAATGCTATGATGCGGGAAATTAATCACAAAAAGCTAAAAATTCACCCTATCTGTTTTTTGATAGTGTTTTGTATCTTGCGGCAAATTTATTCACAGCAATGAAAGGCATACTACTCAATGCGTTTTACGATTCTATTCAATACCATATTGGTTGGACATTAACTTACATTTTCACCATCCTGCTTGCCATTGAAATCATTTATGTTATGGCAAAATATTTAGGATCACGTACTGACAAATAGATTGAACTTGTCTTCAAAACACATAGCTGACATCCGAACGGATTATCGCTTGGCTAAGCTGGATGAAAACGAGACCGGTAGCGATCCTTTAATGTTTTTTGCCCGATGGTTCGCAGAAGCAGAACAGGCAGATGTACGTGAAGTAAATGCCATGACTTTGGCTACGGTTGATAACAATTTTCAACCTCATGCCCGGATTGTTTTATTGAAAGCACTCGACAAAAGAGGATTCGTTTTTTTTAGTAATTACGATAGTGACAAAGGGCATCAACTTGATGTCAAAAATGCAGCAGCTTTAGTGTTTTTTTGGCCGGAATTAGAACGACAAGTACGTATTGAAGGTTTGGTAGAAAAAATTTCTGAAGCAGAAAGTGATGAATACTTCCTATCTAGACCTGAAGGCAGTCGAATTGGCGCATGGGCATCACCACAAAGCCGACCAATTTCTAACCGAGCAGAAATAGAAAAAAACTATTCTAAATACACCAAGCAATTTGGAAAAAACATCCCACGACCTGCTTTTTGGGGCGGGTTTCGAGTTTTGCCAAATCGTATTGAGTTCTGGCAGGGCAGAAGTAGCCGATTGCATGATAGAATTTGCTTTACCTTATACAATGACAGTTGGAGTCGAGTTCGCTTAGCTCCCTAAACAGATGTCTGCCTTAAGATATGCAACAATAATCCTAATTGACAGTGTATTTATAGCAACGCAAATAAATATTCATACTATAATTGAGCTCCAATGAATCAATCGCTCACAACAAGTGGATAACTTGTTGATAACTACAAGTTAGCACTTAATTTCATTAAGATATTATTCAGTTTTCAGTTTATTTTGCAAAGCAATAAAAAAAGTGAGAGAACCTGAGAGATAGGAGGAGTGCAATCAAACTATTAGAACGTGGTTGAATGGCACCAAAATGAAAAAGTATTTTTTTATCGCACAGCAACTTACGCACCCATGCACCGAATATATGTTTCCCTTATAGCAATTGTACTACTATCCATGTCATGTACAGGACCCAAAAGGAGTGTTTACTTTCGAGAAAATACCCCCTTAGATCCAACTGTTACAACGCAAAAAATGGATCGTTTTAAAGAAGCAATTATTCAGCCTGACGACATATTAGCCATCAATGTAACTTCTCCCAGTTCATTAGTGGAAGACAAGGGAAACACAACAGTAGCTATTTTTAATGGTGGCGGAACGCCCTTTGCCACTACAGCCACATTAGGAGGCGCAAGTGCTAATGCAAATGGTTATTTAGTAGATGCTTCCGGCTTAATAGATTATCCATTTTTGGGAAAAACAAAGGTTGGTGGATTAACCATTCGTCAAGCAAAAGATGCCATTTCTGGTAAACTTCGAAGCATCGTAAAAGATCCCGTAGTGGAAATCAGAATAGTAAACTATCGAATTACGATACTCGGGGAAGTAAACAGACCTGGAACCATTATGGCTCCCAACCATAAAATCAGTATCATAGATGCCATAGCTGCCGCGGGCGACATACCAATTACTGGACGAAAAGATAACATCACAATTATTCGGGAAAATGAAGGGGTTCGAGAATTTGCACACATCAACTTAAACAGCAAAGAAGCATTTAATAGCCCTTATTTCTATTTAAAGCAAAACGATGTCATATATGTTGAGCCGGCACGTTCTCGTAAACAAGAAGGTAGTGATTTCTTCAGATTCTATCTTCCTGCCATAAGTTCATTAATGTCCACTTTATTAGCAGTTTACGGTATCATACAACTCACTACTAAATAACCCTATTGCCTACCGCGCCCATGGAGAACAACCAAATATCGGACACGCTCAGGCAGATAAATTCCGGGATTGATTTCAAACGGATTTTAGGTGCATTGGTCAGTAAGTGGCATTGGTTTATTATTTCATTAATAATCACAACTGCTTGTGGCTATTTGTATTTGCGTTATACCACTCCACTTTATTCCATTTCCAGCATGTTGCTTGTGGAAGACAAACAAAAATCAGGTGTAGGAAGTGTGGTAAACAAATTGGGCGATAATACAGATCCTGCTACAGCAGCAGCCCCCAATTTATTTAATGAAATTTTCTTATTAACTTCTCAAGACCTTGTCGGAACTGCTGTTGACTCGCTCAAAATGAATATTCAATATTGGGCAAAAGGGCGTGTTCGGCTTGATGAGCTTTACGATAAATCACCCATCATTATACAGTTTGACTCACTGGGATATATTGGAAGTATCTTACAAGAAGTCAAAATTCGACAAATTGTTGAAGGAATGTTTGAGTTTACAGAAGGAGAAACACAAACCAATGTATTGTTTGGCACTTGGATAAAACGCCCTTGGGGACGATTTAAAATAGTTTATCGCAAAGGGGCAAATGTAAACAAAGGATATCTACAAAACCGAACAGAGATTATAGTACATGTAATGCCTTTAAAAAATGCAGTTAAGCAAACACTTTCTGTGTTAAAGGTAAACGTTAGTGATGGTCGTACCAGCCTTTTAAATCTTGCCTATACCGACAATATTCCTATTCGTGGCGTTGATTTCATGAACGTTTTGATTTATTATTATCGAAAAAAAGAATTAGAAGACCTCAATCAATCGGCAGAAAAAACACGAGAATTTATCAATCTTCAAACACACAATTATATAGATGAATTACAAGCTCGTGATTCAGTTGAGGAGGAAATAAAAACACAAAATCAGATTGTAGATTTAAAATCACAAGCAAGTGCTATCCTAACAGGCAAAGCTGCTGAACAAGACAAGGTGCAAGCTCTGTTAGCTCAAAAACAATCGGTGCAAGCCTTAAAGGATAATGCCATTGACGGTGCCGGAAGTCGGTATGAATTTATAGCCGGCGTGGGCATTGCTGATCCAGTGATTTTAGGGTTGGTAACAGAATATAATGCCTTAGTTGAAAAAAAGCAATTATTGGAGCGAAATGTAGAATACATGCACCCTTCATTGCTAAAAATCAAAAATGATATTGCAGCTTCTCGAAAAAATATTGCTGATGCTTGCGATAGAGTCATAGCCTCTTTGAATACCAGCATACAAAACGCATCACGGAGTATAGCCGAATATTCAGCATCTATGTCAACCATTCCATCTGCTGAACGTAGCATTAATAATACAAAGCGAGAATATCCTTTACTGCAACAAATTTACTTATACCTCTATCAAAGAGGAGTAGAAAATGACATAGCCCAATATGCGGCAACCAATAAGTCAAAGGTTGTTGTGGCACCTTATGCTTTAGATGGAGCTATTCAGCCTGTTCGTAAAAATGTATATGCTCTAGTATTTTTATTGGGTTTGTTAGCACCGGGCGTTGTGATTGTTACTCGTGTGATGTTAAACAACAAAGTGATTAACGAAAAAGATATTGAAGGCACAACAGCTATCCCCATCATTGGATCAATAGCTCGATCACCCAATGGAGAGAAAAAGCAAATTGTTGTTGGACCACATATTCGAACCGGAGTAGCCGAACAGTTTCGCTTGATTCGCGCTAACCTTGAGTTTATGTCAGCCGCTCAAAGCAAAAAAGTATATTTAGTTACTTCCAGCATGAGTGGTGAAGGAAAAACCTTTATATCTTTAAACCTTGGCATCACCATGACCTTAGCAAAAAAACGGGTTGTGATAATGGAGTACGATTTACGAAAGCCCAAACTATCCAGCTATTTAGGACTACATAATGAAGGTGGAATCAGTTCTTATTTAGCAGGCATTTCAGGCATTGAAAAAGTAATCAAAGCATCCGGCGTTCATGAAAATTTGTATATTGCTAATTGCGGTCCAATCCCTCCAAACCCCGGCGAACTCTTAGTATTGCCATCTGCTCAACAATTGATTGATGAACTACAAGAAATGTTTGATGTTATCATAATGGATACGGCACCTATCGGCTTGGTTTCTGATGCCCTTATTCTATCAAAACAATCGGATATAAACCTATTTGTAGTTCGCCAGTCCTATACTATGAAAGACCAAATCAGCCTATTTGACACGCTATATCGTGAACAAAAAATCACCAATGCTGCTATTGTTTTCAATGGAGTTGAATATCTAAAAAAATACGGTTACGGTTATGGCGGTTCTTATGGCTATGGCTATCATTACAATGGCGGTTATTTTGATGAAGAAACAGAAGGAAAACGAACAATCGTTGACAAACTCTTTAAAAAATAAAGCCGGAAAACAACACACATGAAATTAAAAGACAACAATGTCTTCTCGGCATTAAGAAAGTTGCACGCCATTTTTGCTCCTGCTCAAAAGAAAAAATTCAAGTGGTTAGTTTTCTTTACTTTCCTTAGCTCATTAAGCGATCTGATCGGACTTGGTTTCGTTATCCCCGTTGTAGGCTTGGTGCTATCTGAAACTTTTCAAACAAGATTGGTAAAAGCAGTTCCTATTTTTGCCCCCCTTTCAAAAGAACAACTTCTTTTAACAGCAGTCGGGCTTTTCTTTTTATTGATTATTCTTAAAAACCTTTTTGGACTTTATATCAATAAGCTTCAAGTAAATTTTGTCCGAAGTTTGTTTGTCAGTTCTACTGAAAATGTTTTAAACAAAGTCTATGAACGCCCCCTTCACGAAATCTTAGACAAATCGTCAAACTCTTGGGTCAATAAAATGGTAGAACTACAAGCCGCGCTTTGCAGCAACATGGCTATTTCCATGATGATTATCATCAATGAGGCTATGATTTTTTTGTTGACTACCATCGTTGTTTGCTTTTGGAACTGGCAATTGTTTTTGCTATTGGTTTGTGTTCTCATTCCGTCAGTTGGTTATTTTTATTATCGAGTGAAACATTTGTTAGTGCAAGCCGGTTATGAAAAAAATCATAGCTTTATTTACCTTCATGCTCGTGCTCAAGAAATGATTTTTGGATATACTGACATTAAGATTGCCGGTACAGAAAAAAACTTTAAAAGTCGGTTTATGGCAATCGCCAAAAAATATAGTAACCTTCAAGCTAAAGTAGATTTCATTTTATTTATCCCTACGCGCATTATTGAAGTTGCTGTATTTCTTTGCATCATCGTTATTCTGCTTTTTGGAGTCTATGTAATTAAAGATGTCAATACCATCGTTACTACTATCACATTATTTTCTGTTATTGCCTATCGTAGCATTCCCTCTGTGAATCGTTTTGTAGTGGCTATGAATAACATCACTTCATCTGAGTTCATTTTAAAAGACCCGGACTTTTCACGAACAACCGAACCGATGTTTGATAATGGTTCTAATGAACCAATGACTTTTCATCATCAAATTCAATTTGACAATGTCTCTTATCACTATCCCAATTCTGATAAGCGCGTATTGAAACATTGCAATCTCACCATTCGAAAAGGAGAAAAAATAGGCATCATCGGGCAATCAGGTTCCGGAAAATCAACTTTAGTTAACAATATTCTTGGCTTCTTGCAACCAACAGAAGGAACCATTCATGTAGATGATACCGTACTAAACAATGACAACTTTAAAAACTGGTGGAAAATTGTAGGCTATGTGCGTCAAGATGCTTTTATACTCAACACAACCTTTGCTGAAAATATTGCACTTGGAGAAACTTATGAAGCGATAGATCAAGCAAAACTGCATCATGCAATCAACCTATCCAGTTTGCGCACTTTGATTGACGAATTGCCCGAGGGCGACAAAACAATTCTCACTGAACGCGGCAACAACCTTTCAGGTGGACAGAAGCAACGTATTGCTATTGCAAGAGCAATTTATAAAGGTGCACAAGTTTTAGTATTTGATGAAGCCACTTCTGCCCTCGACACTAAAACAGAAGAAGAAATAACCGAAGCAATCAATCAGCTTGGAAATGAAAATTTAACTATCATCATCATTGCTCATAGATATACTTCACTCAGATTTTGTCAAAAAATTTACAAACTTAACGAAGGCATCATGGGCGATACTTACACTTATGAAGACCTATTAAAATCAATTCATTAACCTTCCGCGCCAGCCAAAGCCAAAAGGCAATATGAAAGAAAAAATTCTGATCATTTCTTTTCAGTCTCTTACCTCAAACAGCGGTGCTGGCATGGCTAAAGTAGGCTACAACCTTGCTCAACAATTTTTTACCAAGGACAAACTTGAGGCTTTTATTGTCTCATCCAAAGGCAAGTTTAATACACCCTTTCCATCAAAACCGGTTAGTAAACTTTCGCGTTACTATTTATTTTTGATAAACAAGCTTGAAAGATTTTTAAAGCCCCCTTCCTATCTTTCCCGCTATGCTCAAGAATTATTGTTCGATATATTTTGTCAGAATCATATTCATTGCAATCTCACTAAAATAGTTGCCACAACTCCCTATTTGTTTCGCACTTTTTCAAAAGCAAAAAAATTAGGGATACCCATCTATTTCATTCCGGGAAATCCGGAAGACAATTGGATAGAGCGGTTAGTACAGTCTGAAAATTTAAAATTTGGCATAAACGATATAGATGCCTACACATTTCGTCCCAGACTTAACAATTACAACAAGTCTATTTCTTTAGTTAACCATATCATCACCTACACTTCTATCCTTGAAGAGAGTTACAAAGCTAGTTCTTGTGCACAAAAAGTTATCGCTACAAGAGGCATTTTGAAACCCAATCAGATAACAATCACGAAAGAAAGACCTCCACTTGGATCAATCATGAAGATTGGATTTCTTGCCCATATTGTATTACTAAAAGGACTTCAAACTCTGTTAGATGCGTGGGAAGGATGTCAGAACTTCAATATGGAATTGCATATTGGAGGTGCTATGGACAAAAATATGCAACATCTTATCCATGAACGCTATGCTCATTTAAAGCATATTATCTTTCATGGGAAAGTAACCAATGTACCACAATTTTTTTCTGAAATATCACTATTTGTTTGCCCCAGCCTTGTTGATGGTGCACCCGTAACAGTATATGAAGCAATGCAAAACAAGGTTGCTGTTATCGTCTCTGACAATTGTGGTGCGAAAGATGTAGTTGTAGAAGGGGAAACCGGATGGATTGTACCAACAGGAAATGTAGATGCTCTGAAAGAAAAAATATTAGAGGCTTATCAAGATCAACATCGTGTTTTTGAAATGGGGTTGCACGCTCAAACAACCATTAGTAATTACAATACCCAAACTTTCTACACAAATCTCAAAAACATAATAGAGGAGAAAACTTTGTCCATTTGATTTTTAGTAAACAACCTGTTAATGCAGCATTAAAACAGAATGTCAATCTTAAAATAGTGGATTATTGCACCCCAAACTAAAAAGCAACTTTGCTCAAGGGTTAAATAAAATATAATGACGGTCAGCATTATCATGTGTGCTTACAACGTAAGCGAATTTATTGACAGAGCTATTCAAAGCATCCTGACACAAACTTATCAGCAATGGGAACTTATCATTTGTGATGATGCCTCTACAGACGATACAGTAAACAAGATAAAGCCCTATTTATCCGACAAGCGAATTCATTTGCATGTTCAGCCTCAAAACATAGGCTATCTTAAAAATAAAAACCACGCTTTTACGCTATATTCCGGCGACTTGCTAACACAACTTGACGCAGATGACACCTGTCCGCCCGAAAGGCTGGAAAAGCAAGTTGACGTGTTTTTAAAACATCCAGAAATAAAAATTTGCGGATCTAATTTTCAGCAAATAGATTTAAACGATTGCCCTTTGGAATCAGTTGCCTATAAAGAAGATTTAATAATCTCAAAAATTCAAGACAACTATCCTTTTTGGTTTCCGGGATTAATGTTTCGTACCGATCTGATTCAAGAATTTGGTTTGTTTTCAGAATATTTTATAGGCATTTTTGGGGATGATAATTATTGGGCTGTTCGAGTCAATCGAAAATACCCGATCTACTTCATCAAAGATGTGTTGTATAACTATCGAATCAACCCAAATTCACTTACCAATGTATTCAACAACCCTCGCAAACTGATTGTGATGGAAATTGTTCAAAAACTGATTGACCAACAACGCAATACCGGAACAGATTGGCTGGAACAAAACCAAGAATCTGACATGCACTCATTCGAACAACAACTTTTAAACAACAAAAAGTTGATGGCAGAAAAATATCGTTTATGGTGTGCCAAAGCAATTGATAAAAATGATTTAAAACAAGCCAAATCATTACTAAGTCTATCATTCAGCTTACAACGTACCAACACCGCCACATTGAAAACAGCATTTTATTATTTACGCCGAAAACTATTTAACTAATGACTTCCCTACGCGAAAAAATAAACTTTTGGATTGCACCTTATGTTTGGAAAAAGAAACCAGCACCAAACCGTAAAGACATCGTAAACATTATTGAAAAACCTTTTTTTAATGATGAGCCAAAAGTGTTGGAACCCGCTGCCGTAGCCTCTTTCATTCATGACAATAAAAAATGGGAACATAAAGAACACATCTTTGAAGTGAAGGGCAATTTGATCATTGACCCCTATTCTGGATTGCTGGTTGATGAAGATAATCAGATCATTCAAGAAAGCATGGTTTTTGATCATTTTGGTGTGTATCCCGAGAAATTCAGAAGAAGTAATACATACCAAACCCAACTGGATGCAGCCGTTATATTTGACCATTTTTGGTCAGAAAACTATTTCCACTTTTATTCAGATATTTTTCCAAAGATTCGGCTTATCATCCAGAAAGCACCACATCTGAAAACGCTACCCTTAGTAGTCAGTGAGTTAGTGAGTAAGACAAGAGTATTTCGCTTTTTTATGCAATTTCCCGAAGTGGCATCCATGAATTGGTATGTACAAAAGCCTAACGAAGTCATCAAAATGAAAATGGCTTATGTACTTCAACCCATGCCTTATGATTATGACCATTGGATGTTTACCAAGTCTTTGACCAAACAATATTTAAAACCGTTTAACCCCGATCGGAAAATATTTATAAACCGCCCAGCCAAAACCGGAAGACACATTGCCAACTTTCAGGAAATTGAACCTATTTTGAAAAAAGAAGGTTTTGAAATAGTAGAGCTCGAGGGCAAAAGCATAGAAGAACAGATTGCCCTTTTTTCCTCTGCGGGTATTATTGCTGCCATTCATGGCGCAGCTTTAGCCAATTTGGTGTATTGTGACCCTCGTTGCAAAGTGCTGGAAATCATGTCTGACGGTCATTTGAACACACACTATTATTGGCTGTCCAAAGCACTCAAATTGCAACGATATCATTGTTTGTTAGGGTATAATTTTGAAGTTAATCGTTTATTCTATCCTAAAGGACGTTTTTGGTTAAACGCTGCACACACTCAAGAATTGATTCAGGAAATAAAAGCTTAAATTTTTTGGAGTGTTAACACATTCGGCTTAACAATATGAAGGAATTACAGAACAAGTGTGTATGTAAAACGGAGCTTTAATTTTACACTTAATTGGGTAGTGTTTTTTCCTGCATAATAGTCATTTGCAACCGAGATAATTTGCAATCATGGTACACAAAAACAGCCCACTCAAGTTGAATGGACTGTTTAAAAAAGTCAAACTCAAATAAAAAATCAAAGCATCAAATCTGCATCATCTGCTTTGGGAGAATTGGTTTGTTCTTGTTCCGTAGTTGGTTGAGCAGATGAGGGCATTTCACCTTGTGGACGTTCGTTGCGATCACGACGATCATTTCCGGAGCGACGATCTCCACCACCATTACGGCGATCATTTCCACCTCTACGATCTCTATCTCCGCCACCACCTTCACGACGTTCTTTTTTTTCAGGTTCTACATATCCTTCCGGCTTTGGCATCAACACTTTTCGACTCAGACGAAGCTTACCGGTTTTGGGATCGGTGCCCACCAATTTAATCTTCACAGTATCGCCTTCTTTCATAACGCCTTCCAACGAATCAAGTCTTTTCCAGCTTACTTCAGAAATGTGCAACAATCCTTGTTTTCCCGGTAAAAATTCTATGAAAGCACCAAAAGGAACAATACTTTTTACGGTACCTTCATACGTTTCACCTATTTCAGGAACGGCAACAATTCCTTTTATCTTAGCCTTAGCCTGTTCAATACTATCTTTATTGGAAGAGAAAATTTTAATGATACCAAATTCACCTACTTCTTCAATATTGATAGTGGTTCCGGTTTCACGTTGCATTTCTTGAATGATTTTTCCACCCGGACCTATCACAGCACCAATAAATTCGCGGTCAATCTCTAATTGCTCGATGCGTGGCGCATGTGGTTTCAGTTCCACTCGAGGCTCCGGCATACATTGATACATGGCATCTAAAATGTGCATTCGTCCACGACGTGCCTGAGCTAATGCTTGGCGCATAATATCCATACTCAGACCATCCACCTTAATGTCCATTTGAATTCCGCAAATACCATCGCGGGTTCCGGTTACTTTAAAGTCCATATCGCCCAAGTGATCCTCATCACCAAGAATGTCTGTCAATACAGCCCATTTTTTATCACTGCTACGAGAAATGAGTCCCATAGCTACACCGCCTACGTGTTTAGGAAAAGGAGTACCCGCATCCATCAAGGCAAGTGAACCGGCACAAACAGTTGCCATAGACGAAGAACCATTTGATTCTAAAATGTCTGAAACAACTCGAACGGTGTATGGAAAATTCGTTTCTGAAGGCATCATCTGCTTCAGCGAGCGCATAGCTAAATTTCCATGCCCTACTTCTCTACGGCCGGGTGCACGAAGAAATTTCACTTCACCGGTAGAAAAGGGCGGGAAATTATAGTGTAAAATAAATTTAGCATATTCTGAGGTTGCGGCACTTTCTTGCAACAACTCATCATCGGTTGTTCCTAATGTAACGGTAGTCAGCGATTGTGTTTCTCCACGAGTGAAAAGTGCCGAACCATGTGGTGAAGGCAACAAATCCACTTCCATTGTCAATGGTCTTACGTCCTCTAATCCGCGACCATCCAGACGGCGACTCTCATCAAGAATCATATTTCGGACAGAATAATATTGAAGATCTTCAAAGTATTTCTTCATCAATTTTTTATCCTCATCCGGCATTCCGGCTTCCTCAGGGTATGTAGAAATAATGTGCGCTTCTAAATCAGCAAACAATTGTTTGAAAGCTTCGGTGCGTTCGTGTTTTGCAGAAGCACTACGAGAAATTTCCGACATGCGAGCAGCCGAAAATACATCTACTTTCTTTTCTAATTCTTCATTGACAGAAGGTTTAGCATAAGCACGCTTTTCGGTAATGCCTTTTTTATCGCGAAGTTGTTTTTGGGCTTGAATTTGTACACGAATTGCCTCATGTGCCAATTCAATTGTTTTAATCAGATCTTCTTCTTGACATTCTTTCGCTTCGCCTTCTACCATCATAATATTTTTGTCAGTAGCGGCAATAATGAAATCCATATCCGCATCTTTCATTTCAGAGCGTGTAGGATTGATGCGATATTCTCCATTGATTCGAGCAACACGCACCTCAGAAATAATCTCCTGAATAGGAACATCTGAAACCGCCAAAGCAGCCGAAGCAGCCAGGCAAGCCAACGCATCAGGCATCACTTCTGGATCAGAAGAAATAAGGGTAACAATAACTTGTACATCACAGAAATAATCTTCCGGAAACAAGGGACGTAAAGCACGGTCAATCAAGCGTGATATCAACACTTCGTAGTCGCTCAGACGACCTTCCCGCTTAAAAAATGAACCGGGAATTCGTCCGGCAGAAGCAAATTTTTCTTGGTAATCAACAGTCAGCGGAAAAAACGATTGTCCGGGTTTGGGTTCAGAATTAGCCACCACCGTAGCAAGGAGCATACAGTTACCCATACGCACTACGGCAGCACCATCAGCTTGGCGCGCAAGTTTTCCCGTTTCAATCGAGATTTCTCGTCCATCGCTTAGCTTAAACGAAACGGAAATTGGATTGGGAATCATAAAATTTTTTTTGCATCATGAACATAAAACTATTCCCAACCGAATTAGTTGGGAATAGCGTAACTTTTTTGGCAGCTTACTTACGCAGACCTAATTTTTCTATCAGGGCACGATATCCGGTAAGGTTCGTGCGGCTCATATATTGCAACAAGCGCCTTCTACGACCTACTAATTGCATCAACCCACGATGAGTTGAAAAATCCTTTTTATTTTTTTGAAGGTGGTTTGAGATGTGGTTAATACGCTCCGTCATCTGCGCAATTTGCGCTTCGATAGAACCTGTATTTTTTTCATTGCCACCGAATGTAGTGTAAATGCTTTTCTTTTGCTCAGCAGATAAATGCGACATTGTAAAACTTATTTTCTATTTTTTTGAGAGTGCAAAGATACATCTGAATCAAACATCAAACTTTTTTTGAAAAAAATTTTTTCTATTGATTATCAATAAGTTGTGAAATTTGTAAACTAATTAGTTGCCTTTATAAAGCTATCTTTTCATAAATTTGGAACATCAAGCTGATTTGTTATTTAGCCTTTGAAACATGCGCCAACAAAAAACTTACGAAGAGTTATTAGATATTAAATATGGTGAACCGGGTACGCCTAAACGAAAAGAATTTGAAGGAAAGGCTACCATTTTTGCTGTTGGTGTAATGCTACGGGATGCCAGAAAGGAATCAGGTTTAACCCAAGAACAATTAGCCGTTCGATTGGGAACCAAAAAAGCATACATATCGCGTATTGAGAATGGGAAAAGCGATATTCAATTATCCACGCTTTATCGTATTTTTGAAGAAGGACTTGGAAAAAAAGTTAGCATTTCCATAGACTAAATTAAAAACTGCACCAAATGGGATCATACAGTATAGGTGAAGCATTAAACTTATTGATTGAAAAATCAAAATGGAAGCCTAAAATTCAGGGTCTTAGAATACAACAAGAATGGGAGCAAATTGTTGGTAAAACCATTGCTAAATATACTCGAAATGTAATTTTGAACGGTGAAACCATTATTATCTATACGGATGTAGCTGCCCTCAAACAAGAACTTCACTTCGGGAAACAACAACTCATAGAGCGCATCAATGAATATTTTGAGGAAAGAGTGGTGAGCGATATGGTTGTGAAATGAGTGTATTCAATTAGGTATAATAAACCCAACTGTATCCTTTATAATATCAATAAAACATCAAGAATACCTTTTTATTATCCCTACTTCAAAGTCCGGTTTGATGTATTAATTCATAGCCATTAAAGTAGAATATTTTTTTCCTAAAAGGCTTACGCTATTCTGCTTTATGTTTTTTGGTGTAATCTGCTATCTTTGCGCCACTTTTTAACAGATAATAAATACATGAAATCTATTTTTTACCTCGTGCCTGCCTTTGGTGTTTTAGCTTTAGTGTACACGATGATTAAGGGTTCGTGGGTTAGCAAACAAGACCCCGGCAACGACCGAATGAAAGAAATTGCAAGGTATATAGCCGAAGGTGCTATGGCCTTTCTAAAAGCTGAGTACAAAATTTTGAGTTACTATGTAGTCATTGCAGCCCTTTTGTTAGGATTTATGGGATATAGCAATGCTGAAAGTCATTGGTCAATTGCAATTGCATTTATTGTAGGAGCTGTATTTAGTGCCTTAGCTGGCTTTTTGGGAATGCGAATTGCAACGAAAGCAAATGTCCGAACTGCCAATGCTGCACGAACCAGCCTTAGCAAAGCATTAGCCGTTTCTTTTGGCGGTGGTGCTGTGATGGGGTTAGGTGTTGCCGGATTAGCAGTACTTGGCTTAGGTGGATTGTTTATCATTTTAAAAATGATCTTTGCTCCCGAAGCAGCTGTGGATAGTGCTGAAATGGCCAGAACGATTGAGGTATTAACTGGATTTTCGCTTGGAGCAGAAAGCATTGCCTTATTTGCCCGTGTAGGTGGTGGAATTTATACCAAGGCTGCTGATGTGGGTGCTGACTTAGTAGGAAAAGTAGAAGCTGGTATTCCAGAAGATGATCCGCGCAACCCTGCAACGATTGCGGATAACGTAGGCGACAATGTAGGTGATGTTGCCGGAATGGGCGCTGACTTGTTCGGTTCTTATGTAGCAACAGTTTTGGCAACTATGGTGCTGGGACGTGAAACTATTTCGTCAGATAACTTTGGTGGAATGGCTCCTATATTATTGCCTATGCTGATAGCCGGAACAGGCATCATTTTTTCCATCATTGGCACTTGGTTCGTGCGTGTATCGGATAGTGTTGGCGTAAGTACAACAGCTGTTCAAAAGGCTTTAAATATGGGTAACTGGGGTTCCATTGTCTTAACCGCAATTTCAGCTTATTTCCTTTGCAATTATATACTGCCCGAGTCTATGACCTTACGTGGTTTCGACTTTACCAAAATGGATGTGTTTTATGCTATCATCATTGGATTAATTGTAGGCACGCTGATGAGCATCATCACAGAATACTATACAGCAATGGGTAAGCGCCCTGTGATGTCAATCGTTCGTCAGTCTGCAACAGGACATGCCACAAATGTAATTGGCGGATTAGCGGTCGGAATGGAAAGTACATTCCTTCCTATTTTAGTATTGGCAGGTGGAATCTATGGTTCATATCATGTTGCCGGATTGTATGGTGTGGCAATTGCCGCAGCTGGCATGATGGCCACTACTGCTATGCAACTTGCCATAGATGCTTTTGGACCGATTGCTGATAATGCCGGTGGTATTGCTGAAATGAGTGAGCTACCTAAAGATGTTCGCGAAAAAACAGACACTTTAGATGCCGTAGGAAATACAACTGCCGCTACAGGTAAGGGATTTGCCATCGCTTCGGCTGCATTAACTGCTTTAGCATTATTTGCAGCTTATGTAGGTGTTGCGGGCATTCAAGGAATTGATATTTACAAAGCACAGGTACTATCCGCCCTATTTTTGGGAGGCATGATCCCATTTATTTTTTCTTCTCTTGCCATTCGTGCCGTTGGCGAAGCAGCCATGAGTATGGTGGAAGAGGTTCGTCGTCAGTTTCGTGAAATTCCCGGCATCATGGAAGGAAAAGGGAAGCCCGAGTATGAAAAATGTGTGGCTATTTCTACCCAAGCATCTATTGCTAAAATGGTTTTACCAGGTGCTATCGCCTTAGTTTCTCCTTTGCTCGTTGGCTTTCTGATGGGACCTGAAGCTTTAGGCGGAATGCTTGCTGGAGCAACGGTAAGTGGTGTCTTGATGGGAATGTTTCAAAACAATGCAGGTGGTGCTTGGGATAATGCAAAAAAATCTTTTGAAAAGGGTGTAGAAATTAATGGTGAGATTTACTATAAAAAATCAGAGCCACATAAAGCATCTGTAACCGGTGATACCGTGGGTGATCCATTTAAAGACACATCAGGCCCTTCAATGAACATCTTAATCAAATTGATGTCTATTGTGGCTTTAGTTATTGCTCCTACATTAGGTCACTTATTTGGAACTAAACCAAATACTTTAAGTCAGAAAGCACCGATTCAAAAAGAAATAGTGGTAAAAACGAAATAATTTTTCCCTTCAAATTTCAAAAGTCCCAACAGTATTTGTTGGGATTTTTTTTATTTAGGACAAACACGGCCTTTTCCTCTTTATAACAAACCATCATTTTCATCTGTAAACTACAACACAAATAAAATATAATCTCAATATCAAAAATGCTTCTTTTAAAAATTACAATCCCTTTCTCTTGACTTTGTTAACATACCTTTCTACCTTGTTTGCACAATAAATGATTTGAATAGTCGTTTATTTTTAAAATCATTCTTTCATGATTAAAATGCTACTCCAACAACCATTACCAAACAAAGAAACTACGCAAAAGGAAATAGGAAATAGTGGGGGATCTTTACAAAGTTTGACTAAGCAAATGTCTGAGCATTTGCAAACCGCCGCAATAGATTTGCTTCAGCCTCGTCAACAAACTATTGATGCAATCCTGAAAATAGCTAAGTCAACTCTATCAAGGTAATTTCAGGCAAGATGCCAATTCTTCCAGGATATCCCAAAAAACCAAAACCACGGTTTACGTAAAGATGCTGCTTGCCGACCTTGTACAACCCTGCCCATTTTGAATAAACATACTGAATTGGACTCCATTTCAGTCCAGGAATTTCCACCCCAAATTGCATACCATGCGTATGCCCGCTCAACGTAAGATCAATATCGGGATATTGTGGAACAACTTGTGCATCAAAATGAGAGGGATCGTGAGATAAAAGAATTTTAAATGGCACATTAGCCTCGGGTACACCTTGATAGGCCTTTCTCATGTCGCCATATTTGGGGAAACCTGCTTTGGCTCCCCAATTTTCAATACCAATAACGGCAATTTTTTCGCTTCCTTTTTCTATCAATACATGTTCGTTCATCAGCAGCCGCCAACCCATTTCTGCATGATACTTTTTGAGTGTTTGCAAATTTTCTTTTTTTGCTTCTGCTGAAGTCCATGATATATAGTCTCCATAATCATGATTGCCCAATGTAGAATATACGCCCATTGGGGCTTTCAGCTTTGAAAAAATATCGAGATAAGGCACTATTTCATCGGCTTTATTATTCACCAAATCACCGGTAAAAAAGATGATATCGGGTTTTAGATTTAAAACCATTTCAACACCTCTTGCAACTGCGGTTCGTTGATCAAAACTACCTGAGTGAATATCTGAAATTTGCACTATTCTCAGCCCTCGAAATGAAACAGGTAAATGATCGAAACGAATTGCCAGTTTACGCACACGATATTTATAGCGATTACTAATGCCATAGACAAAGCCACTAATTGAAATGCCCCCAACGATCAAGGCAAGGGATTTCAGAAACTGAGAACGATTCATACCTGACCGCGACTCTGTATTTAGTATTGACCCACCAGCAATTTTGAGCGATAACCATAAAACAATTCGCCTCAAATCGTCTATCAACATAATGGTAGCAACCAAAATTTTAGCCACAAAAAAGCCCAGCGTAAAGGCTACAAAAATATTTCGAGATAAATGTGGGAGATGAGCCCAATCTATTTTTCGAAAAAAGATGAGGCTAGCCCAAGTCAAAGCAGTTACCAAAATATAAAATCCAAATAGGAACGAACGCCAAGGGTTGGGCAAGGAGCGAACAGAGGACCGAACTAATATAAAACTATATACCTCACCCAGAATAAAGAGTGTGAGAATAATCAGAAAGCGCTTTTGCATGAATTTAATACTTCAAAAATTCGTCAATTTGATGTCGAATAACTGCTTCAGTGGTGGGTTTCAAAAGCATTCCTTCGGGTGATATTTCTTCATTTATTCGAGATAAAGGAAGTTTGTTGTATAGCACGTTCATTCTCATATAATGAAGAATACCGGTCAGGTGGTCAATACCGCGCAAGTTGCCCCCTCGCCCATCTGCTACGCCCACTATTGCAGCTTTTTTATGCCACCAACATTTTCTTATATCCGAATTGTCAATCAACATTTTAAGGATACCCGGAAAACTTCCATTATATTCGGGCATGACAAACAAAAACTTTTCTGAGGGAATCAGTATTTCACGCTCAAGAGCAAGAAAACTGTCGTGCCTTTCCCATACATTCATCCCTTCAAGTGATATCAATTTCACATTAGGTTCATAAATTGAAATCATCTGATGGTAAAGTTGAGCAACTCGTAGCGTCATGCTACCTACTCGATTGGTGCCTGAAATAATGGTCATCATGAAATGCAAAGTTACATGCTACATTTGGGCGAATAAAAATAGGTGGGTTGAAAAATACAATAATGTCAACCTTAAAAAAAAATCGGATAACTTAAAGTTTGAGCAATTCTCTAAATTACAACTAAACGTCTTTTCCACATTCCTATGAAGTTCTATTAAAAATCGGCTTTCGAGCGTTAATTTTGTTGCGATACCAAGTTTATTGATTTCACAACAATCTCGATAATTAAAATAAAGACCGCCATGCGTTTTACCTACTATGGACAATCGTGTTTTTTGGTAGAAATATCGGGCAAAAAGTTATTGTTCGACCCCTTCATCACTGGAAATCCACAAGCTAAGGATATTTCGGCTGATTCTATTGAGGCTGATTACATCCTTGTTTCACATGGACATGGCGATCATGTTGCTGATTTAGTATCAATTGCCAAACGAACCGGTGCATTGGTTTTAGGTGCTTTTGAAATTACAGAATGGCTTGCCAAACAAGGAGTAACCCACACCCATCCACTAAATTTTGGAGGGCGAAAACAATTGGATTTCGGTATCGTAAAATTCGTACACGCAATGCACAGTAGCGTGTTGCCTGATGGCACTTATGGCGGCAATCCGGGCGGGTTTGTTATTACTTCGCAAGAAGGCAATTTTTATTATAGTGGCGACACCTCGTTGATGCTCGACATGCAGTTAATACCACGATATGCAAAACTAAATTTTGCCATTCTACCAGTTGGTGACAACTTTACAATGGGCATTGACGATGCAGTGATAGCTGCCGAATTTATTCAATGTTCGAAAATAATAGGCGTTCATTTCGACACCTTTCCCTATATTGAAATTAATCATGACGAAGCAAGAAATAAATTCACTTCAGCCGGACTAAACCTAACATTACCCAACATCGGAGAAACCATTTCTCTATAATTCATACTTGAGAAACCACATTGATACAAGCAGGAAAAATGACACAAGCAGCATGGCAAAAATCATAGCAATAGCCAACCAAAAAGGCGGCGTAGGAAAAACTACCACAGCAATTAACTTGGCAGCTAGTCTTGCCATATTAGAATACAAAACACTACTCGTAGATGGCGACCCCCAGGCAAACAGTACGACCGGAAACGGCTTTGACTTGAAAAACGTTCAACTTAGCCTTTACGATTGCTTGGTCAATGACATCCCTGCATCACAAGTGATTTTAGAAACAGAAACACCAAACCTTCATCTGTTACCTTCACATTTAGATTTAGTAGGAGCCGAAATAGAACTGATTAACCACCCCAGTAGAGAACACATTATGCGTAATGTACTGGAGGTAGTGAAAAATAATTACGACTTTGTGATCATCGACTGCTCTCCTTCATTAGGACTGATTACTGTGAATGCCTTGACAGCAGCAGATAGCGTAGTAATACCCGTGCAATGTGAATATTTTGCCTTAGAAGGATTAGGGAAGTTATTGAACACGATAAAAATTGTTCAGACCAGAATTAATACCAGCCTTCAAATTGAAGGAATTTTGATGACTATGTATGATGGACGATTACGACTCAGCAATCAAGTGGTAGAAGAAATCAAAAACCATTTCATGGACTTAGTGTTCAACACAATTGTCCATAGAAACACCCGATTAGGTGAAGCACCCAGCTTTGGCAAGCCGGCACTAATGTATGATGCAGAAAGTACAGGCGCAGTTAACTACCTTAATTTAGCAAAAGAAATTTTGCAAAAAAACAACATGACAAAGATCAAGAGCGAAGATAGAGTGCTCGAAATAGACCAACATGGCCCAAACAAATAACAACAAGAAACAGGCATTAGGAAAAGGAATTCGTGCCTTACTTAGCAGCATAGACGAAGAATTAACTGTTACCGCTGAAGGTGTGCCTGCTGTATCCGGACAAAATACTGGAAACATTGCTCGACTTTCTGTTGATTTAATAGAAGTAAACCCCAAACAACCTCGTCGTGATTTTGATGAAAAAGCCTTGCTTGAACTTTCAGAAAGCATCAAACTCCATGACATCATTCAACCGGTAACTGTCGTAAAGGTTGGCACCAATCGCTATCAACTTATTTCCGGTGAACGCCGTTGGCGAGCATCCAAAATGGCCGGGTTAAAAGACATTCCGGCTTATGTGCGTACAGCAGATGATCAAGAATTGCTGGAATTAGCACTGCTTGAAAACCTGCAACGGGAAGACCTTAACGCTATTGAAATTGGCATGAGTTACAAACGGCTTATGGACGAATGTAGCCTGACTCAAGAGCAAGTGGCCGAACGAATGAAGAAGGATCGTTCTACTGTTACCAATTATATTCGACTGCTAAAATTACCTCCTGATATTCAACGTGCTGTGCGTGATGGTGAATTGTCCATGGGACATGCAAGGGCTATTATCGGATTAGACTTGGTTGACCAACAACTGTATGTTTATAGAGAAGTAAAAGAAAAAGGTCTTTCAGTACGTCAAGTTGAAGCATTGGTCAAAGATTTTTTGGCAGATGAACGTCCGGATATAGCGCATACCAAACACAAAGACAGCCAACTGCCTCCAGCCTACAAACGTATCGAAGATAATATGGCTTCTCATTTTTCAACCAAAGTAAAAAGGGATAGAAAAAGGAGGGGAAAAGGCTCGAATAATATAGAGTTTTATAACGACAACGATGTAGAGAGGATAAGAGA
>JAFDXP010000024.1 GCA_018267875.1 Bacteroidota bacterium
ACTCCACCAATCCTCAAAAAAACTTACTGCATTTGTTTTCAATGAGATAACTAATTTATTACCTTTGGGATATTCAAAATGCGAAACTTATGGATATTCAAAATACGCAGTCTGCTTTTAATCACTAAATGTTTCTCTTTTCCCTTGGCTCACATCACGGAAACAAGGTAATTTCGGTGAAATTTGATTACGACAAAAATCTAATTCAACACCTAAGAAGCTACGCTAAGGTACTTTAGTCAGCTTCGCAATGAGCTTGGTATATGACAGACAATTTATCTCATCGAAATCTTTGTGGCTTAGAACCCAAGTTGGTTGGCAAAGAGGTTTTACTCAAAATGCCAAATGCTGAATGTGTTCAATAAAATACAATTAGTAGGATATGTGTATTTAAAAAAGCTAAAACAAAAAAAATCAACACCTTTTTAAAATCAATAAACTTCGTTTAAACTTTGGTTGATTATGTTCACACAATCATCTACTTGTTCTTTAGAAATAATAAGGGGGGGAGCAAATCGAATTTTGTCACCGTGTGTTGGTTTGGCAAGTAATCCATTTTCTTTTAGTTGAACACACAAATCCCAAGCGGCATCCGGTTTTGGATGGTTAATGACAATAGCATTGAGCAGACCTTTTCCTCGAATTTCTGCTAAGTGAGGATTATTTAAATCGCTTAGCTTTTTCCTTAAATATTCACCTTGAATTTGAGCATTTTCAGCCAGTTTTTCTTCCTTCAATACTTTCAATGCTGCAATGGAAACTCGACAAGCTAATGGGTTTCCACCGTATGTAGAACCATGTTCACCGGGTTTGATGGTGAGCATAATTTTGTCGTCTGCCAACACGGCTGACACAGGCAAGGTTCCGCCTGACAAGGCTTTTCCAAGAATTAAGATATCGGGACGAACATCTTCATGATCACAAGCAAGCATTTTTCCTGTACGCGCTAAACCAGTTTGAATTTCGTCAGCGATAAATAAAACGTTGGCTTCTTGACATAAAGAATATGCTTCGCTTAAATAGCCCCTTTCAGGAACAACTACACCCGCCTCGCCTTGAATAGGTTCTACTAAAAAAGCAGCTACATTTTTATCTTGCAGTGCTTGATGCAAAGCCGGTATGTTGTTGAATTCAATTACTTCATACCCCGGCATGTAGGGTCCAAAATTGTTTTTTGCCGTAGGGTCTGTACTAAATGAAATGACATTAAGCGTTCTGCCGTGGAAATTATTTTTACAAACAATTATTTTGGCTTTGTCGTGCTCTATTCCTTTTACTTCATAAGCCCATTTACGAGCCAGTTTCAAGGCTGTTTCTACTGCTTCTACACCAGTATTCATTGGCAGCACTTTTTCATACCCAAAATAGTCGGTAATGTAAGCTGTAAATTCCCCTAATCCTTCACTGTGAAAAGCGCGAGAGGTAAGAGTCAGTTTTTTAGCTTGATCTATGAGTTCGGCTACAATTGTTGGATGACAATGCCCTTGATTGACCGCTGAATAAGCAGACAAAAAATCATAGTAACGTTTGCCATCAACATCCCATAAAAAAACTCCCTCACCTCGATTTAGCACAACGGGTAAAGGGTGGTAGTTGTGTGCACCAAAACGATCTTCTAAGTCTAAATAATGTTGTGTCTTCGGGGATGAGGAGCTTGTTGAAATCATGATGCAAAACTATAAAAACTTAACCACTCGTTAAGCAATTGAAAAGATAGCGTTAAGCATCCCCCGATTTACAACTCATTCTATTCGCTCGATACACCTTTGCAGTGTCAATATCAAAAAACAAATTACTAAACACATGAAACGCATAATTCTTTCAGTCTTATTTTTAACATCTGCCGGAATGGTGGCTAAAGCACAAACAAGTGCAGCAAATGCAAGTGCACAACAAACAGTTCAGTTGCAACTCAGTAATGTGCTGGACATCACTTTTGTAGGGAATTCTTCATCTATAGGTTCAACTGTTGCTTTGCCTTTTACTACTGCAAATGATTATGCAAATGGGGTAGAAAGTAGTGCGCAACAATTACGTATTCGAAGTAATAAGAACTTCAATGTAACCGTGCGTGCCAATGCGGCAAATTTTACAGTTACAAATGGAAGTTCAGAATCAATTTCAAATATGCCTGCCAATGTGCTGAATGTAAAAGTATCTTCTAATCAAACTGGTGGAAGCATTGCAGGAAGTTTTTCCAACTATACCGGTTTATCTAACACTGCAAATAATCTTATTTCTAACGGAACTTTTGGTGGAAATCAAACATTTTCTGTGATGTATAAAGCAACTCCGGGCTTTGCTTATCCTGCCGGAACCTATTCCCTTGATGTTGTATATACGGCAACACAACAATAATCCTCGGATCTTCTTTCTGACTATAGCAAGCCTTCTCAACTCTTGAGGGGGCTTGCCCTTTTTTAATAATAGCACCAATTTTTTCGGTGCGTGATCTATATTTGATTTATGCCTCAATTTTTACCCATCATCAATAAAGATGATTTTGATAGAGTAAAAGCTTCAAACATTAATGGTGCTTTATTTGATTTTTTGGTAACACCGTTACACGAAGAATTAAATCGAAGACAAACTTTCGATTTTCTGGATGAATTATCAATCGGGCAAAAGCTTTTTCTCTGTTTTGGTTATGTAAAAGATCAAGTTTTTCAAGGTGGTTTTATTCAATTGTTGGCAAACGGCTATGTGGGTCTATTGCCTGAAATGCCCGCCTGGCTTACGATAGTGATGGCTAATGACATGGCACAATTAATTGATGATGTATTAAAATGTTATGTAGAAAGGGTATCTTTCTTCAATAAAGAACTGTCAACTCAAGCATTTGCTCAATTGTATTCCGAGCTTCCGGAATTTGACTCATTGGAAAAACGATTTCAATCTTGCTTTGAGAAAACTATAGAAGCCATGGAAAAATATGCCATAATGAACCTAAACCAATTTATTAAAACTTAGAGCTCGCCCATTTTTACAACTTTCTCAAGAAAATTTTTTATATTCTGGTTAGGGAAAATAAAAATTCCATATATTGCACTCAATATCATTTCACTCCAAAAAAACATCCTAATGGCATCTTTTAAAGCAACTGCAAAAATCGGAAGTGTAGAATTCAAAGACTTAATTGAATGTACTTATTCTCTACATCGTGATGTAGCAGCAACCGGACAACCATCTTCACAGATCTATGGTGGTAAAATTGACTTAGTAGTTGAATCATCTGACAACACTGGGATTATTGAATCAATGGTTAATCAATATAAGCCCATTGATGGAACGATTACATTTAAGAAGTCGGATGAGGATGCTAAAATGAAAGAACTTTCATTTACAAAAGGACATGTAGTATTTTTTGAAGAAAATTTTTCAAAAGATGGTAACAATCCGATGTTTATGAAGTTTACAGTTTCAGCAGAGAAAATCAAGATTGGCAATGCTGAACATGAAAACACGTGGAAAAACGTGTAGTTCATGTAACAAAACTTACTAAGAAATGGCTCGGGTATTGAATAAGTGCCGAGCCATTTTTTACTTATTGTAATTGTTGATTTAAGCTTTAGGCTTACAGCAGTGTGTTCATTTCTATTTATCGGCTAATTTTTTCTTTTATGCTAAGTCATGTAACTGCACAAATAGAATTAGATGGCGAAAACATTGGGCTTTTCACAACCATTCAATTATTTCAAGAGTTTAATGCCCACCATCAACTTACTATTACGGTGCCTTTCAATGCAATGGAACAACGTACATCCATTGATATTATCAATACTCAAAACAAAATTGGCAAGTCAGTTGTATTGCGTTTAAAACATGCTTCGTCCGGCAATGATTTATTGGTTTTTCGAGGTATTCTGGGAGAAGTAAATTATGAATTAGGCGATAACTATCACCGAAATTTGCTTTTACAATGTTATAGCCCAACAATACTTTTAGAAACTGGAAACGATTATAGGTCATTTTTGGATCAAGATCTGAAAACTGTAGTGGATAAGGTTTTTAAGCCGGTTAAAGATTTTGGGGTTACTGTTGATTTGCAAGGATGTGATTGTAGTAGTCCTACTCCTTACCTCTGCCAATACAATGAAAGTAGTTTTAACTTTCTCAATCGTTTGTCTATTGATTTTATTAGCCCTTTTTTCTACGATGGGGTTAAGTTGTTTTTTGGTAACTATGAAGTTGCCAATGTTGAATTGGTGTATGGTGTTGACATAGATTACTTTAAAATTGCTTACAAAGTTATTCCGTTAAAGTTTAGTAAATATGTATATAATTGGTTAGAAAATTCAGTTCATAGAGAGGATGCGCCTACCACATTGGATAGTGCCAATTGGAGTACCATTAGCAAGACACTTTTTGATCGCTCACATAACCTATTCACAACTTCTGTACAATCTCCATTATTACAAGTAATTGACAAAGAATCAGATTTAGCTGATTTTGTAAAAATTGAAGAAGCTCAACGTTCCACACAAATAAAAACGATCACGGGTAGAAGCGTAGATACAGACTTGCAACTCGGCAGAAAAATTACAGTTAAAATCCCTGTTGTTGGTGCAGATGGACGAACAACTTTGCAGGAACAAGGATCATATTTTATAACCTCTGTTAAACATTTTGTCAGCGAAACGGGGCAATACTATAACGTATTTGAAGGCGTAACAGCAGAAGTTGGACGCATTCCCCTACCACATAATGTCGCATTCCCAAAAGTTAATACGGAGTGGGCAATAGTGAAGTTTAATAAAGACCCTGATAACAAGGGAAGAGTTGTTGTCCAAACATCGTGGCAAGCTCGAAATAATGAAACAACTAATTGGATAAAAGTTTTGACACCAGATGCTGGTGAAGGAAAAGATGGTGCAGGTAACCGTGGATTAGTTGTGATACCGGAAGAAGGGGATTTGGTAATTGTATGCTATAAGTATAATGATCCTAACAGACCCTTTGTGATGGGCAGCATGTTCACCGGAAAAACCGGTGGCGGTGGCGGAGCAGGAAACAAAACGAAAAGCCTAACGGCATTAAGCGGAGCCACCTTAACTATCAATGGCACTGTCATCACAATAAATAATGCCGGAGGTGCTTCAATTGTATTGGATCAAACTAAGATTGACATAACTGCAAATGCGGAAGTAACGGTAAAGGCGGATTCAAAAATTACACTAAATGTTGGTGGGTCAACCTTATCTGTAAAACCAAGTGCTATTGAATTGGTAGCACCACATATTTATATCAATGGCACCAGCGATGTAAATATGTTTTCGGCAGCCGGACAGACATTTATTGCCGGAGATGATATTACCGTTCAAGGTACCAATACCTTAGTAAAAGCTACTGCACAAACACATGTAGTAGGTCCAAAAGTAGAAGTGAAAGCAGATGCAACAGCAGAATTGAGTGCCGGAGGCCCGGTTACAGTGAAAGGAGCAATCGTAAACGTAAATTGTTGATGATGGAAAAGCTAAGTACAAATTCTATAACGCGAAATCAGCATTCAGCATCTACTATTTCTTTGTCTCAAGGTTATGAGCTGATCATAGAGGCTGATCGAAAAAAAATATCTCTAAAACATCCAACAGCACCCACGCGGTTTGAGATTACAATAGATGAACATGGTCGAGCATTGGTTCATTTACTTTCTGAAAACATTTCTTTACAAACTGAAAAATCACTCACTTTTGAAGCTGAAAAAATAAAACTGAAAGCACAAGATCAAATCAACTTTCAAACTCAAGGTAATTTGGTGCAAGAAGTGCGAGGTGATGTATTGGAAGAAACAAAAGGTGCTCATAAATCAATCGCACAATCACATAAAATAGTTGCTACCACTTTTAATGTTGAAATAAAAGCAAACGATGATGTGCGTGTAGATGGTGAACGATTATTTTTTAATTGTAACGATTAAATGAAATTAATCAACAACACAACGTATCCACATTTGCTTTTTCGAACAGCCATGCTGGACGATATGATGGCAGTTGCCCCTATGCTTCGAGTTACTTATGATGTACATAATGGCATTTGCACTCCTGCTAAAGAGCAAATTTGGAAATTAGATCCTGCTCCTTGGGAAGGAATATATGGTGCAATGGAAGGTGATTACGTTTTTCAAAGAGGAGGAATTGATCTTATGGTTTTTGGAAATGCAGTAGCCCCAAACAATGTTCCTACTCAACGAATGTTAGTAAAGGTTTCCATGTCCGGAAAACTATCAAAAGAAATAATGGTTATTGGAAATCGAAAATGGAAACAAACAGTTACAGGACTTACCATTACAAATCCAGAACCATTTACAGAAATGCCCATTGGTTTGGCTAATGCTTATGGTGGATGGGCAGTATGGGATGAACTTCGATTTCCGTTTAGTAATAACCCACATGGAAAAGGATTTATTTGGGAAAAAGAATTTGCAGATGGTGTTCCATTACCCAATGTTGAAAACCCACAACAATTAATTACAGAATGGAATCAAAAGCCGCATCCGGAAACGCTGGGAAGTATGCCTATGTGCGAAAAAAAAGTAATGAACTCCGCTACTATCAACCATGAAAAAAAGGAATTAGGCTCGCTAAACAACACTTTCTTCAATGCCTCTTTGCCGGATATGATTGTGAAAGAAATATTGCCCGGAGAAGAAATTGTTATTGAAGGGATGACCCCCAAAGGGAGTTTTAAAATGATAGTTCCGGATCATTCTTTATGGGCAGATATTTTTCTTGGCACACAAATCAATACCCGTAAAATGCTTATTGATCAAGTTGGTGTAGAACCTAATATCGGGCGAGCATTTATCACTTATCGTTATCCCTTTAATTATAAAGTGGTTCCCGGAAAACAAAGAACAATTACACTGCACGAAAAAACTATTGGTTTATGAAAGTTCCTTGTTTAGTACTTCATCATATACATCCGGTATTAGGTCCTGATTTTGAAAACAACCTAACACCGCCGGCACCAACACCAATTCCTTACACCCCCTATTTTGCAGTAAGCATACTTTCAGGAAATTTATGGCAATCTAAGTACTCAAAAAAAACATTTTCAATTGCCAGTGGAATTAGCGTGATGCAGCGTGATACAACCGTTGGCATGCTTGGTTTGCCACACTTTGGGAATCCGGCAAATGTGCTTTACCCAATAATTCTTTCGCTAACTACAAAATCAAAATCAAATTTTGGATCATCTTCTACAAAAGTTGAGGGTGCCTCATTAGCCGCAGCCTGTTTGATTGCTACTAATCTGAATTTGAATTGTGGAACAATAAGCACCCCGACCGGTATCGTAATTGCTCCGAGTACATTTTTTGTAGGACTTTCGCCCGGAGACTATTTAGCTGGAGCTTTTAGTATTGCTTTCGATATGGTGTTAGATTATGCTTTCAATAAATTGATGGCTACAAACGGTATGGAAACCGGATTAAATTCATTAGGTGCTCGTGTCATTGGCAGAGTGTGGGGAACAAGATATCTATCTCGTCTTTTGCCCAATAGTTTGATCAATGCCCATAATTTAGTTACAGGTGTCATTGGTGAACTCTTTAAAATGGGTACTGGCAGTTGGATGGAAATTGGTACAGGAGCTGCAAGGGGAGATGTGACGAACCCAACGGGTCCATCTGATGCTTTGGAGAATTATGTGAGAAATACTGAATGGTGGAAATCTAATCTTGAATCCTAAAGAATTAATTCAACCCCAATGCAACCAAATTTACAATTTGATACAGACGCTACACAACTTCAACTGTCGGGCACGGAACATAATGGTTTGTTTCTATTGGCAGGATTTGTAAAACGTACTTATGATATTATTGATACGGGGAAATGTATTTTATCCGATATTCAAGAGCCCTTACATGTAGCACCCGTGTATGATGATAAAAACAAAAATCTTTTGCTGCATGATATAGATTGCTTCATGCACAAAGCGGCAACGGACGTAGTGGTCAAAGGTTTGGCACAAAGCGGACGTGTACAATCGCAACTTACAGCTGTCATTCATGTAAGTAGCCAAAATAAGCCACAAAAGTTTTTAGTTACCGGAAAGCGAGCGGTCAAACGTCATCAGGATGGGCGTATTGAATTTTCTAAACCGTCTGATTTTGAAAAAATCCCACTTGATTATTCCGAAGCTTATGGTGGAATAGACCACGTTGCAGAACGAAATTTTGAAATGCCATCGAAAGAAATTCGTGATGCTATGCCCGATCATGATTGGTACGCCAGCAGTCCTTATCGCTATGGAAGAAACACAGCAGGAAAAGGCTTTGTTACGAATCCTTCTGAAGAGCTTTTTGAAACCTTAGAACTACCTTCCATTGAAGAGCCAACTCAACTGTTGACTCCGGCTAATTTAGTGTTGCAAGACCCTACTCGATGGGCATTTCAGCCGGTTGCTAAGTCGCCCGGATGGATGAATCATGAATGGTTTCCACGAATTTTACACTTTGGTATGATGCCAGAAGCACATACGGCAACGTTTAAAGAATCTATTCCCGAATACTATTTGGAAACATTAGCTCCTTCCATTTTTAAAATGTCTCCAGATGAAATTCATCTGTTAAACCGTGCAGCTAATGGTGCTTGGCCAGGGTTACAGCTTCAGTGGATGATTGGCAATGAGTCTATTCGACTAATTAATATTTTCCCCGGAAAACCCGATTTCACCATTCAACTACCTGCAGAACGTCCGTCTATTTCTGTAGATGGAAGACGCGGAAAAATGTTGGCAACAAAGCCTGAATTACATAATGTTGTGGTAGATGCTGAAAATAAAAAACTATCTATGGTTTGGAAGGGTTCAGCTCCTGCTTTGCGTCCTTATTTGGTAGAAGAGCTGATTAAGATGCCGTTTGAAGTGAAATGGTAATTACTTTTTTTTTCTTAAAATTGTTAGAGAATCGTATCATGACCTAGCATTAAAGCAACCTCATCACTTTGCTTGGGCAATTGCATGAATCGTTCCTTTTCTTCAAATTCATAAGCAATTTTGAGGGCAAATTGTGCCGGTAATAAATAATCACATAGGGTATGTATAAGTTGATAATTGACATGCTTTGAATCAAGAAATGTAGCTGCCTTTTTTTTGGAAATAGGACCTAAAGTCAACACAATCTCTTCTTCATCACGAGCAAATAGAGTATCGCCCAAAATGAAGTCAGCACCTAACTTTTGCCCAAATTGATTGGCTGAAGAAGTCGCTATCAGCTCAGTATTTTGACTGTTGTTTGATAACGAAATTCTGACAGGAACATCTAACAAAACCGTTATGATTTCTTCCATTGCTTTTTCATTATCTCGTAACTTGTAGAAAACAGGAAGTAGTTCTATCAAGTACATAGCTTGCTTGTCATTCAGTAAACCGAAAATGCTCCAATATGCTTGCAGTCTTTGTGCTAAAGGAGATCGTTTGCCATGGTTTTGAGCTGTTAATTCAGCATGGGCAATAGATATACTGAATTCGCTGATTGCAGTTTCAAAAGGCAAGAAAAATTTGCGTGCATTTTTTTCTTCCTTTCTGTGTTGTTTAAAGTAGTCTAAAACTTCGTGTTCATTTGCATTTTTGGGAGGTGCTGCTTGGTGAAACAATCCTTGTGGCAATGAGTCATAAAGTCCATCTCGTGAAGTGTGCAAAACAAGATATTCGCTCACTATTAAAGCTTCATCTTCTTGCTCTTGTAGATTCGTAACATCAAGACGTTTTGAACGATAGGACGCACCATCAGCTTTGATCAGCACACGTTTCGGATCAGCCCCATTTTCTATTAATTCGGCAGCAATAATTTCTGCTTTTAAATCGAAAGATTCTGTTTTGCTCATAATTATGCAACAATTTGAACAAGATAATTCATGGTCATTCCGGAACGAGATTTTAATTGGGATTGTAGCCTGTCGCAGGTTTGTAGCCAATCATCTTCATTAATCGGCATTTTTGGCGTTAGCAAAACTTGTACTACTCGACGAAAATGTTGAACAGTTTTGCCTTCTGTAATTTGTGTAGTGCCAATCTCAATTTTATGCACAGATTCACCTAATTCCTTTTCACAAAAGGAGCGAATGTCTTGTTTGGTTACTATGGTATCGCGACTCAATAAGGCATATCGAAATGCGGCAAGACGATCATCGCCCAACAGTCTGTCTGATCCACCATTGGTTTGTTGAACAAAAAAGGTAGATCCGGTTTTGGTATTGTGACTATTATTGGGTTTAAGCGGAAGTGAACTTTTTATGCCGTTTGCAAGACTACCTGAGGTTGCCCAATATGAAGCAAATATGGTTTCTTCTCCTTGCATGGGTTGAACTAATAAATAATGATTGTTGTCATTCGAATTGTTGGGTGAATTTGAAATTTTTTGCTCCATCATAGCAATTTTTTGATGCAATTCTTTTAGGCTTGAAGCAACAAAGTCATATCCATAAGCTGCAAACGACGCACTTTCTGCTCTAAGCAATTGAAGTAAATTGGTTAAATGGGTAGTTGCATCTCTACTGTCAAATCTTTCTAACCCTTCTTGCAAAATGTTATACAATCCGGTCGGCTCATCAGTAGAATATCCGTATTGTGGTGGTTGATAGTTTTGACTGCTGTCGCCAACTGATGCTATCTCAAGATATTGTTCGTGAGGCTCTTTGTTTTTCAAAGGCACAATTTTACTGCCTCCCTTTAAGGAATGTTGCAATTCTATCAAACGACGATTGATGCAGGGAAATACATTAGTTTGAATGTCGCAATTGTCAAGCAAGTTGCTATTGATGGTATGCGGAAAAACTAATTGAACCCAATATAAGGGAGGTAATCCTAAAGAAGATAAAGGTTGGATTTCCGGTGTCAAACCATCTATGGGTAAGGGTTTTCTCTTGTCCGTGGATAATATTATATCAGAATTAAAGCTTAAAAAATAACGATTGTATTGAAGGGCTACATCTTCTTCAATTTGTTTCATTGTGCCTATTGGCGAAGCATATCGTTTTGATAAATCTTCTTTGTTTATTTCATAGCATAAACCTTCACTCATTGGAATTTCAACATTTTCATAAAAGCATTTTACAAGAGGTAAAAATGAAAGTGCTTGAGAAGCTTCTTTGGGGGCGATGCGTGAAAAACGAAAGTGTAAGGATAAGTTTTGAATGGGTAATTTTTCTACGGGCGACTGTATGCCAATCCAAATTGCATTTTTACTTTTTAGTTCGGATAAATTGCAGGATACAGAATTAATTCGTTGTTGTTTTTCATCTAAAGCAAAAGCGTAATTACCTGTAATGATTGCACCAATACTATAATTGGCAATGCGAACCGGGCGAACCGGTGAAAACCAAAGCTCGATAGGCTTCTCAGGCTTTTGTGATGATTCGTTTCTTGAAGAATGGTTACATGAAAATTGATGTGAAGGCAAAAGAATATCGGTAGGCTCAATACTAATGGCTTGCATCAGTCCAGATGCCGGTCGAGGGGCTACAACATAATCAGGTGTCAATAATTGTGCAACTCGATCTAACATTCGTACTTGTGCATTTTGACTTTCCGTACTAAGTTCATATAACGATGCAGAAAGTGCTTCAATCATCAGTTTCACAACGGGATCCAGCTCCTCAATATTTTTCAACCCCCAAAAGCTAAGTGCATTTGTGGTCATTCTATGGTTGATAGCTTCTTTGGAAAAAGGCAACATAATAGATTGGTTTAAGCCACTGTAAGTGGGCTAAGGAATAGTTTAGTTTGAAATACAAAAGGCTCACCTGTCTTAACGATCAGGCTTTTTATGACAATATCTACTTGCTTTTTGATTTGTGCGTTTCGATGCGAATAATGGCTAAATGGAACTTCTGAAATAGATAGATCAATGGAAATATTTGCCAATCTTTTTTCATGCGCACGAATGGATGATAAAATAGACATTCTTAGTTTTTCTTCCCACATGCTTTCACTGACGATTAATTCAAAATCCAAATCCCATATTTCACAACCATAGCTTAGGTCATACTTGTGTTCACCAAATCGAGTGGTAAGTATTAATCTCAGTGACTGCATGATAGAATCTTGTAAATCAAGTGAAGTCAGTTCGTTCCCTTCAAAAATGCGAGATAACTTCAGAGGAAGTTTTAGTAAAAGATTTGCCATAGGAGCCCAAAGTCTAAAGTTATGCTTTTATTTTACTAATCTATGTATTTGAGTTTATCTATAATTGCATTATGAATGTTGTTCAACTAAATGAATCAGTACATTTAATTTGAAAACTTTCCTATCTTTAATCTATCACATAACCCCCCAAGCACATGCTTTCATTGAACGAATCTGTAAAACAAGCAGTTGAAATTGCACAATCTCTTGCAAGAGAGTACCACAATCCACATTTTTTTCCTGCCCATTTGCTAATGGGATTGTTGCACAAAGATGTTGGGTTAAAAGACTTTATTACTGCCATTGGTCAAGATGCGGGTTATATACAAGAATGGGCAGAAGTACGCATGGAAGATGCGCCGCGAGTAGGGCAGCAGCCCGATCAATTATCGGGCGATGAGGGAGTAAAACGTTGCTTTGAAGAGTCTGATAATATTCGAATAAAGCTTGGGCTTGATTACATTACACCTATTTGTTTGTTGGCTGCATTATCTAAGCCTGGTGTAGCTTATTCTATTGAACAACTCAAAACATTTCCTATAAAAGAAGGCGAAGTGTTGCGTGCTTTCTTGCAAGAAGATGCTATACAATCATCGGTGCAAGGAGCTGCCAATGCAGGAAATAACCCGCCAAGCGACAATTCAGCAGCCTTATTCAAATATTGCGTAGATAAAACTTCTCAAGCAAGGGAAGGAAGATTAGACCCCATCATCGGTCGTGAAAAAGAAACACGCATGATGATGGAAATCCTTTGTCGGCGTACTAAGCCCAATGTAGTGATCATAGGCGATGCCGGTGTAGGAAAAACCGCACTGATAGATGGTTTAGCACAAGATATTATTGCAGAACGAGTGCCAACTCAGTTGAAAACAGCCATTTTGTTTGAATTGGATTTGGGTGCCCTTATTGCCGGCGCATCTTACAAAGGTGAAGTGGAAGACCGTTTAAAGAAAATTATCAAAGAGATTAAGCAGTACGAAAAAGCAATTCTCTTTATTGATGAAGTTCACATCTTAATGGATCCCAAAGGGTCTTTTGGATCGGGCCCTGCCAATCTGCTAAAGCCGGAATTAGCACGAGGTGAAATCACCGTTATTGGTGCTACAACAATTGATGAGTATAGAAAGTTCTTAGAACCGGATCCGGCCTTTGTTCGCCGTTTTGAAGTGCTGCAAGTTTTAGAGCCGACGCTAGATGCCACACAAAGAATGGTAGCCAAATTAGCACCTAAATTTGAAGAACATCATAAACTCAAAACGGATGTTGATGCATTGCGCGAAAGTGTATTGCTGGCTCGCCGATATGTAAAAGACAGAAGACTTCCCGATGCTGCTATTGATTTATTAGACAGAACGATGGCTGCCATTAAACTCATGGTTGACACAAACAAACAGACTCTGGAAGAATTACGTAATGGGTTGACCGATCAAATGGCTTTAAATGTTGATGAAGCCGATCGTTTTCGGGAAGCTAAATGGTTGCACACGCTATTTTCCACTAAGCTATCGCCTGTTTTGCTCGGAATGCTAAACGACGAAACGCAAGTAGAAAAATTTGAACTATCATCTGAATATGAAACGTACTTAGATAGATCTATCACCAAGCTTAGCGCAATTGATATTTCGGATAAAGATACATTAGTAAAAGAAGATCTGGTGGCTGTTATAGCTTATAAAACAGGCATTCCAATGGGTAAAATTCAAGCCCAAGAAAAAGAGCGATTGCTCAATATGGAAAACCATTTAAAGCATCGTGTTTTGGGACAAGATCATGCCGTGAAAGCATTGACAGATGCAGTTTTAGAGTCTCGAAGCGGATTAAATAAAAAAGGACAACCAATCGGATCATTCTTTTTCTTAGGCCCTACCGGAACAGGAAAAACAGAATTAGCAAAATCACTTGCCGAGTTTTTGTTCAACGATGAAAAGGCGATGATTCGATTTGACATGAGTGAATTTAAAGAAGAACATTCCGCAGCACTTTTATACGGTGCACCTCCGGGCTATGTTGGCTATGAAGAGGGAGGCATGTTGGTCAATAAAATTCGTAAACAACCATACTCTGTTTTGTTGTTTGATGAAGTGGAAAAAGCACACCCATCTGTGTTTGACATCTTTTTGCAAATTTTAGATGAAGGTGTTATGCACGATCGTTTAGGAAAAGAAGGTGACTTTTCAAATAGCATTATCATATTTACATCTAACATCGGAAGTGAGTGGATTGCACAACAGTTTGACAAAGGTCAAACACCCCGATCAAATGAATTGATGGAAGTGATGTCCCCATATTTTCGCCCTGAATTTTTAGCACGTATCACGGAAATTTTACCCTTTGCTGCAATTTCTGAAAGCAGTATTGTACGAATCTTTGATATTCAAATGCGCAACTTGCATGAAACCTTATTGAACAAAGGGATATCACTGAATATTTCTGATAAGGCTAAGCAATATTTGGCAACTGATGGCTTTACCCCCAAATATGGTGCCCGACAAATTACCGGTGTTATTCGCCACCGAATTCGACGACCACTTTCTAAGTATATTGTAAGCGGAGCAATTAATAAAGGTGACAACGTTAATTTGGAATTTGATGGAAATGATTTATTTTGGTCAATTAATGGAAATGAAATAGAACGAATCTCCATTACCCCATTGGCTGAAATAACTTCCAACAACACAGAAAAAAACTAAAATTTAAAGGAAAAAAATTTCAACTACCAAACTAAAAAAACGAAGCATTATGCCACAAGTAAAACCAGGAATTGCTACAACCATCCTTGCACCGGAAGCAGCAGGAGAGGGCTTTGTAGAAATCTCTCCCAACAAAACACTCTTCATTCAGAAGCTAACAAATGATGAAGCCATCAGACCTGAAATTGTTGAAGGTTTGCAAACCGTTGAAGCCGTGTTTGCTCATTTCAACCCCAACGTAGATGTAGAATTAGAAAGCGAAGACGGATCAACCCATTCAGAAAATTTTGCCTTCGGAGGTTTAGGTGACTTTGATACTAAAAACATCAAACAGAATAATCCCTTTCTGAGTGACCTTGATCTGGAAAGTACCTCAATGGCTAAGATGATTAAAAAATTGAAAAGCAATAAAAGCTTACAAAAAGTAATTGAAAATCCGGAAACCAAAGAAGCTTTCCTAAATGCGTTGAAAGTAATGGCTGACGAATTGGCAAAAGCTGAATAATAAAATCATTTTACCCAACCTAAAAAGAAACTGAGCAATGGAAAATCAACAACAGAATCAACAAGCGGAAATGCTAAAAACCGCTGAACAGGCTGCTCCTTCCTTAGACAATAGTCTCAATAAATTAGCCAAAGTTGGCGGCTTTGATTTTTTGGAAGCCATAGTAGATGGTGCTGACAACCTAAACCCAACCCGAAAGGCTAAACGAAATATATTTCTAACTGACCATTCTAAAAAAACACATCGCAAAGAGGTAAAGAAAACCTTAGATATGTGGATTGATCTTTTGCAGAATAGCAAAGATGTTTCTGAAATGGTAGATATAGCCTCCGTAAAAGCAGAGAACTCTGATAAATTACTTAAAAAGAATTTGAAAAATATTCTGGAGACAACACGTGATTTAGAATCTGCATATCGTTCCGTTCATCTATTCTACAAAAATACAGAGTCTTCTAAACTGAAAAATGTATCACTGATGAATGCTTCTATTGATCAGTTGACCGATTTGGACGAACCTCGTTTTATTGAACATGTAGCTGACGAGCTCAAGCAACGTTATGATCGCCTTGATATGCGTGAGAACTATAGCTTGATGGTAATTCCTGGCTATTTGAAAAGTGCTACCATAGTAGATAAATGGGGCAAAATGGCTTATAACAATAAGGTAATGTTAGTTACGGATTTCGTTAATACTGAAACTCCTGAAGATGCCTTAGACTTATTTAATAGCGCAAACCTTACTGGTGGAGATGCCCACAAAGCTAATGTAATGATGACCTGCAATTATGTAGTAGGTAGAGGTAAAAATGCAGAAGTGGGTGAAGAAGAAGATGTGTATGTGCCCGGATCTGCTGCCTTAGCCGGTAAATTATATTGCACCAAAATGTCGCAACCGGTAGCTGGAAAAACATACGGTAGTATTGATGAGGTGGATACTGTTCGCTTTGACATGAAAAAGGGTGAAATTTCTGAACTTGAAAATGTAGGTCTGGTTCCATTGGTAGGTGAGTGGGGAAAAGTAATGCCTTTTTCAGCTAAAACCTTATTTAATGGTGACAATCTCGGCATGCAAACCTATTCTGTAGTTCGAGTTTTTGATTTTATAGCTAAAGTTTTGAGCGACTTCCTAAACCGTCGTGCATTTGAACTTTGGAACACTAAAATGGAAACAAATCTTAGGAAGCAAATTGTCAAATTTTTAGATGGCATTCAGGGTCCTGAAGGTTTAATAGAAAAGTTTCAAATTCTTCGATTTGAAAGAGATGAAAACCAAAAGGATCACATATTCCTTGATATCCATATTACTCCCTACTTCCCTGCCAAAAGCTTCTTAGTAAAATTGGATGGCTATAAAGGTGATGATGGTGAAGAGTGGAAAGCAGAACTTAGGGAACAAAAATAAATTTCAACAATTGCATAATGCTATCGGTAATTTGTAGTTGCCGATAGTATTTGCATCTTTAGCAAGAATAAATATTACAATGGCTCTCCCTTATTTTGGCGGCTATATTGGTTCACTGCTTTTGCTGGCGGGATTATTTGCTTTTATGGCAAAAAACTTAGCAGACAGCTTAACCGGACAAGGCAAAAAGCCTTATATCTATGGTGCGTTGTCTTCTGTGCTGGTAGCTCTTATTGCTTGGGCAGGCGGTTTACTAACATGCAATCTGTTTTTTTCTTTTTGGATTTTAAGTAGCATTTTTTTTCTGTTTGGAATTATTCACCAGTGGTGGGCAAGGAAAAAATATTTCTTCTCTTTACAACATAACAAGGGGAAAATAATGCTGGCTGAAATCTTTTTCGGCTTGGGCATGATGCTTTTTGTAGTAGGTGTGTTTTCATCCCTTCAATATTTTCTGAAAGGTGATCGCTCCTATTTGTTCTATCCAATGGTGATGAGCGGACTCTTTTTCTTTTTACCCATGTTGGTGCAGAATATGTTTACAGCCGCTCTTGATATTCCTGCCCTTGAATATGAAGCTTGGCCATATCCTTTGTTTAATCCTCCATCTATCCCTGAAGAAGATCCCAATGAAAAAGTATTGGTTATAGGTTTTGAAATGGCAAAAAAATCAGGACAAACGCTTACTTATTTTCGAGCAAAAGCACCGGAAAATATCAAATTAGGACATCTATTTTGCTTTTTTGTGTCAGACTATAATGACCAGCAAAGCGAAACACCAATAGAAGTAGCAGATGCAAGTGAAATGCCTCACCAATGGATATTTAGCAAAAAGAAAAAATGGTATCAATCACGGAAAATGTATAATGCCGAAAGGAATTTTCGAGAAAACGGAATTTTTGAAAACACGATTATTATAGCTGAAAGAGTTTAACTGAATTGAAACATGAGCCGCGAATTCCCCTATATAAATTGGTCAGATGGAATGAAGATTCAAAAGGATCATTTCCTTCATTCTGACAATGCACATAAACAATGGTTGCAGTCCAATATAGCTGCATTTGTTTCTCCAGTGCGTTATGGATTGTTGCCGCAGATTTCTTCTGATCGTCAAAATTTCAATGTAAAGATCTCTGTTGATAACCAAAACACCGTAAAGGTTTCTCTCATTTCCTTGGAAGCTTTGACATTGGGCGGAATTCGAATATCCATCCAAAACGGCAATTCAATGCCACAAACCGGAGTCAGTGCATTTGAGTGTTCTTTTAATCGCCCGGATACTCAGGCAAATTGGTGGATTGTACTTTTAGCAAACCCTTATCAACCAATTCCATACGGCGAGCCTTTGGCAGATGAAATGCCTCCTCGACAACCTTTTCTTGATACTCGATATGAAGTGAAATTAGCCACTTCAGACTACGATCAATATTCTACAAATCCTTCTGCATTAATTATTGGTAAGCTTATAGCTTCTCCTAATGAAGTAAAGGTAGATAATGACTTTATCCCACCTTGTATTGCTTCATCAGCTCATGCTGATTTATTGGGCTTTTGTGGAGAAATAGAAAATTTTCTGAGCAACTTGGAACAAAAAAGTGTGCTGATTGTTCAAAAGATTCTCACTAAAAACCAACAAAATGACCTTTCTGAATTAGTGCAATTCGTTTGTGATAGACTATTGCTTTTTTTGGGTCAAACAGTTAATTCAATCCGTTGGCAAGTGCCACATGAGTCACCGTTAGCCATGTTTTTGACCATGTCTTCGCTTTCAAGAGTGATGAAAAATGCAATTGATTTGAGGTTAGGGTCAGGTAAAGAAGAAATGATGAATTACCTCATCGAATGGAGTGAATTAAAGCAAGGTGAATTAGATGCCTTACTTACAGAAATGGCGTTGCTGAATTATAATCATAATGACGTAAACGCTGCCATTCCTAAGGTTATACGTTTTGCCAGTGTGATTTCACGTCTTTTTGAAACACTGAGTAAACTTGAATTTATCGGGAAGAAAAAAGAAACAGGATATTTTGTAAACGAAGCCCCAACAGCACCTCAAGAAGCACCCAATTCAGAAAAACCTAAACGTAGATTTTTTGGTTAGAATTTCCCTATTTTTTTTAACAACAAAACTTACTTATGCAAGCACTTAATAGCGAACAACGCAGACAAACATTTGTAACCTTTTTACTACTCTATATCATTACAACATTAGTTGTGATTATGGCTGTTTTTTTTGGTACTCGCGTTCCCTTGAAACAAAATGAAATGATGCAAGGACAACTGATGCAAAAAGAACGTGCCAGCATCTTTCGACAAGATTTTAGTATTCGTCAAAATGAAATAAAAACATTGCTTGACACGATTAACAAACCTAATGTTCAGGCAAATTTGATTGATGCTCAATTAGATCAAAAATTAAGTCAGTTAACTGCTATGGTTGAAAATGACAGCTCTGAATCAAAGCCTTTTTATCAAGCTGTTATCAAAACCCTTTATGACATGAAAGATGATAAATCTAAATTAAGAGTATCGGCAGGCACCGCATCTACCAGTGAAGAAAAAGACAAAACAATCGCTGATCTCAAAGCCAAAATAACGGAATATAGTACGGCATTGACCAATTGCCAAAATCAATTAATTCAACTTCAACGATAGAAAGCTTCGAGATTTAAAAAGGTATGTCTGCTTCGCCATTAAAAAATATTGATAGCCGTGTTTGGCTTGTTATGGGTGCTGCTTTTGCATTCAGTATCATAACGTTTGCTTTTCGTGCTGTTACCAGTCAGGATTGCAGTGGATTGATGATAAAATTGGAAAAAGCCAATCAATCATCGGATGTTTTTGCAGGTAAGGAAGTTTCATTTTCAATCAACAAAAATGATCCCGATGCTAAATGGATATTTGGCGATGGAAAGGATCAGGCAACCGGCTCAAAAGTAAAACACACCTTTTTCAAAACAGGTGTTTTCACGATTCAAGTTACTCTGAAAGGAGGCTGTAAACTATTTGAAAATGTAGTGGTTAAAATGCCGCCTGTCGTAACTCAAATTGATACTTCAATAGGCGGAATTTCCGGACCTTATGACGTGGCCGCAGGCAGTTTGGCTAAATTTTCAAGTTTGCTAACCGGCAATAGCTATAAATGGACTGTTTTAGGAGGCGTTTCTTATGGTGAGAAAAACACAAAAGATGTTTCTTATTCCTTCAGTACACCGGGAAATTATACCATTCAATTAGTGATGAATGGCGATCCAGCCAAAACTTTTACGCAACTCTTGCATGTTTCTGCTCCCGAAGTTGGCGATGTTCTTTCTACGCCAGTTGCAGCACCAATTGATGCTGCAATTAAGCCAACACCAACTGTGATCAAAGAAAAGGATGCAGATAAACCTGTTGAAAAAAAATACACCAATATCACCGATGCTGAGATGAAGTATATGATTGGAGAATTAATTGAAGATAAAAAATCAATCCCCGACTTTAGCCAATATCTCTGCAGTCCAGCAAGCACAAAGGTAATTGCAAATGGCAAAGCAATGACTTTGGTTGATTTCTTATCGAAGATGAAAGATAAAAAAGGACTATTAGGCTTAGGAGGAAAAAGGAAAATTCAAAGTGTAAAGCAATCCTATGATCCCGACAATGGGAATTGTGTAGTGTTGTTAACCATAGAGTATAAATAACAGAAACTCAGCTTTAAGCTCAACTACCATAAGTTGCTTTGCATTTTGCAAATTATGTTAGAAAGTTATTGCTCTTTACGAATAACAGAAACCCAATCTTTTAGTTCTACATTAAAAGGCATTTGTCCAATTTGCACTAATGCTCTTTTGTCGCGTATTTCAACCAATTTACCAATTTGATGGTTGATTTTATTACGCACCCAGTCGCCTACTTGAACCGGTTTTCCAGTAAGCACATAGTTTTTATCGGCTTTTCGGGCGGCTGCCTGATTTCCTTCTATTTGTTTTTTTCTAAACAATACTTTTTCTGCCGATTCAATTACTTCTTGTTTATTTTCTTGTCTTTTCCAATCGTGAATGATCTGTTTGAATTTACGTTCCGTATCACGTAGATATTCTAACTCTTCCTTTTTGATTTTATTTTGAAGTTTGAGAGTTGCCTGTTGTTGTTTCAGCTTTTCTTTATCCATCAATTCTTCATACTTCTTTTTTAATTCTTCATTGGTGTACAACAGTTTGTCCAATTTTTTTTCTTTGTCGTTTAGCCTTACGGATTGCTGTTCTGTTTGCAGCAACATTTTGTCCAATTTAAAATGTCCTCGATCGGTAATTTGTTTTGCTCTTTTGATGATTTTTTCGGGTAGTCCAATTCTTTGTGCAATAGCAAAAGTGTATGAGCTACCGGGCTTGCCAATGGTTAATTGATATAATGGTTCTAAATGTGCTTCATCAAATGCCATAGCTCCGTTAAATATGCCGGAAACCTTACCTGCCATTACTTTCAGATTGAGATAGTGTGTTGTGATGATACCACGTGCGTGTTTATTGGACAATTCCTCCACAATTGCTTCTGCAAATGCTCCTCCCAAATTGGGGTCAGATCCACTGCCTAATTCATCAATGAAAAAAAGGGTTTTACCGTTAGCAAAGTCCATGAAATATTTCATATCTCGAAGGTGGGCACTGTAAGTACTTAGTTCATGTTCGATACTTTGAGTATCGCCAATGTGTATGAAAATTTGTTTGAAAATCCCCACTTCACTGGAGCAGTCTGCAGGAATCAGCAATCCTGATTGGGTCATTAATTGCAGTAGTCCAACTGTTTTCATAGTAACTGTTTTCCCGCCTGCATTAGGTCCGCTGATTATCAAAACGCGCTGTTCTTCACTTAGCGAAATGTTGACAGGAATAGTAGGTTTTCCTTCTTTTTTATTGTGTAGGTAAAGCAAAGGATGGTGAGCTTTTATTAAATGCAATTCAGGGTGTTGACTTAATCTCGGCATTTGAGCATTCATGTCATGTGCCAGAAGGGCTTTTGCACGAATAAAGTCAAAGATTCCGGTGAGCTGATAATAACCACTAAGTTGTGGTTGATATTGAGCAATAACGGAAGTCGTTTGCAATAAAATCTTGTGTATTTCTCTGGCTTCAGCACGTTCAGCACTAAATATTTCGTTGTTTAATTCTATTACTTCTTCCGGTTCGATAAAGGCAGTGCGTGATGAATCGCTCTCCCCATGAAGAATCCCTTTTACAACCCGTTTGTATTCTGCTGCAACTGCTACGGTTCTACGACCATTTAAAAAGCTTTCAGCAATATCTGCCAAATATCCTTGCTTGTTAAGTTTACGCAAAATGCCTTCAAAACGTCGTCTAAGTTCTGATCTTAAAGCTGCTATTTGTCCGCGTATCTGCATCAGCTCTCGACTTGCATTGTCACGAACTATGCCATGATCATCAACAACTGCATCTATGATTTCAGGAATTGCCTTTTCGTAGTTTATTTTTTCTGTTATTGCTCGAAGGTTAGGGTAGAGGTCATTGTGTCGTTTAAACCAGTTCAACATATCACGTATGGTGAGAGCTAATTGTCGAAATGACAAGAGTTGCTCACCATTTAAAACCGCGCCGGGCAAGGATAATAGCTTCAACTCTTTTTCAATATTGAGTGTGAAATCATTGGGGAAGTAATCACTGCCGGAAAGCAATTGCCGATATTCTTCCGTTTGAAATAATGCTCGCAATACGTGTTCTCGTTTGATATGAAAACGAAGTGAGAAAACACGCTCTCGGGCTGTATCCGTGCGACATTTTTTAAGAAGTAATTCAGAAATCTTATTAAACTCAAGTGCTTCTGTTGCATGAGCTGGATACAGTTGCATCATTCTATGCTGAAAAAAATGTGGCTAAAGTTAGGAAGATGTAAGCTATAACACAGTAGGGTCGCAGAAATCAATAGTTTTGCATGTAGTATGAGTCCAAGAATTGAAAAAATAATAGCCATGCTTCAGCAATCGCCTACTGATTGTTTCTTACATCATGCTCTGGCTTTAGAGTATGTGAAATTGGGTCTGGATAAGGATGCTCGTCAGCATTTTGATAGTAACCTGAAAAATGATTCAGATTATTTAGCTACTTATTATCATCTTGGAAAACTAATGGAGCGTGCGGGAGAAATAGAACAAGCTTTGGCAATGTATGAAAGCGGAATGAAGGTTGCTCAAAAAGTAAAAGATAATCACACCTACAATGAATTGCAAGCTGCTTACGACGACCTTGCTTATTAGTCTGAAACCATGAATCTAAGTGAAGCATTTCTTATAAAAATTTACCTGCTTATAGGCAAGAAATTATTTAAACCACTGTTGGCTGTGAGTGGAGGTGCTGATTCCATGTCTCTATGCCATTTATGTTATAGTCATAGAATTACTTTTGGTATAGCTCATTGTAATTTTTCACTACGTGGAGATGAGTCTGATGCAGATGAACAACTGGTTAAACAATGGGCAGAAGAAAGAAATATTCCCTTTTTTAGTGTGCGCTTTGATACGGAAAAAATGGCTGAAGAGTGGAGTAGGGGCATTCAAGAAACGGCTCGAGAGCTTCGATATTCATGGTTGGAAACCATTCGTGCCAACCATCAGTTTTCACATATCATGACCGCCCATCATGCTAATGATAATGTAGAAACCTTATTGATGAATTTGTTTAAAGGCACTGGCATAAGCGGCTTACATGGCATTCCTGAGCGGAATAATTACATCATCAGACCATTACTATTTGCAGCAAAAGCAGACATTGAACAATATGTAACACACGAGAAAATCCCTTTTCGAGAAGACGCATCCAATGCATCAGACAAATATTTACGCAATGCAATAAGGCATCAAGTAATTCCAGCAGCTACTTCCTTTTTTCCACATTTAGTAAGGCAAGTGAACGAAAGTATAGAACGGTTTACACAAGCTGAGATTTTATATCGAATTGAAATGAATAGGCGTGTGAAAAAACTTTGTGAACAAAGGGGGAATGAATTGTATATACATACTCAAAAATGGCACGACTCTGAAGTGGCTGCTGCACTGTGTTTTGAGATATTCTCTCCGTTTAATTTTTCACCTGATCAGATGCCACAGCTACTTTCTTTGACATTGAAACAAAGTGGAAAATATGTAGAGTCAAAAACGCATCGAGCGGTGAAAGATCGAAAATTTCTGATCGTTTCACCTATAAAAACAAGCGATGCAGGCTTTGTTTTGATTCAAGAAGAAACGAATCAAATTGAAATTGAAGGAGCTTCAATACGATTATCATGTAGTTTGAAACCTACTGAAATTTCTACTGATCAAAACATAGCTTTAATAGATAAATCAAAACTGTCTTTTCCGCTTATTCTTCGTCATTGGCGACAAGGAGATTATTTCTATCCTTTAGGTATGGGAATGAAAAAGAAAAAGTTGAAACGATTTTTTATTGACCAAAAAATTCCTCTTCACAACAAAGAAAATGTGTGGGTATTGGAAAGTGAAAAGCGTATTGTGTGGGTGGTAGGCTATCGCCTTGATGAAAGATTTAAGCTACGTGACACCACCGCTGAGTTTTTAAAAATTGAACTGCGGATGAAGTAGTTGGCTAAAGAAATTGATGCCATGATCGGGTGCAAATAAAAGTGTAAAAACAAAACCATAAAGACCGCCCCACAAGTGTGCATCATGGTTCACATTGTCTTGCCTTTGTTTGGACATATAGGCAGAATAAACAACATACGCAACAGCAGCAATTACACCCGGAATTGGAATGAAAAATACATAGATCGTTTGCCAAGGAGCGAAATAGACAAATGAAAATAACACGGCTGAAACACCTCCTGATGCACCAAGTGAGCGATAATAAACATCATTCCTATGACGCATAAAGGATGGCAGAGAAGCTGCAACTATTCCGGTTAGATACATTATCAAAAGCAGGCTTCGTTCCATTCCAGAAGCTGTATAAAAAAATTCGACATTCCGGCCAAAAAGAAAGAGTGCCAGCATGTTGAAAATAAGGTGCATATAATCAGCATGGATAAATCCTGAAGACAAAAGGCGATAATATTCTTTTAGATTGTCCATTCGACGGGGCCACAAAATGCTTTTCTGATATAGCTCTTCATTGTTGAAAGCAGCAAGCGAAATCAATACGGTAACTATTACAATTATCAGTGTGTAGCTCATCCTATTTAGTTGAGTTTTAAGAAAACGAAATTACTCTTTTCAAGAATGATGATAAGGGCTGTTGTGCAAAATGCTAAAAGCTCTATACACTTGCTCGGAAACAAGTAATCGAACTAATTGATGCGGAAACACTAAGTCGGATAATGACCAAATTTCTTTTGCCTCTTTTTTAACTAATTCTCCAACTCCAAAAGCACCTCCAATTAATATAACAACCGTTTTAACGCCCATATTCATCATCTGTTGAAATTGCCGTGCCCAATCTGGTGAATTAAGTTTGCGTCCTCGTTCATCTAAAAGCACTAAATAATGATGTGTTTGAAGGCGTTTCAAAATCCACTCTTCTTCTTGTTTTTTAGCTATTTCAGGATCGTTGGTTGTCGCCTTTTTCCCTGCTTGGATGATGTGTAGGGACACGGAAATATAGGGTCGAGTTTTTTTGAAATACTGCTCAATACCTTGCGATATATATGCCTCACTCTCTTTTCCGATACTCCAAATTTCAATTTGCATCTAAATTTATTTTCGATATTGAATGAAACCCTTTGCCAAGTGCGAAATAAATACAATTGCAGACTCTAAAAGTTTTGTGACAGTAAAAAAAGTAAGTTTGGTATGCACACATTTCAGATGGGCTATAGAAAAATAAGACATTGTGGAATACTTAGTAAACTTTCAAACATCGCACCCCATTGTCCATAGAATTTTAACGACTCAGTATCCCCAAAAACATCGTTTCAAGCTGTTTAGATGAATCAAATGTCTTGTAATGGCGGTCTGAATGGTGCTCGTGGACAAAACTCTCAAACTTCGCTTTGAGTATGAAATCTATGATTTGTTTGAAAATAGGTTGACCGACAAACTTCTTATCTGTATTTTTGCTGTTCAAATTTTTAGTTTGTCGAAAAGCCAAAATATGATAATGGAGTTAGCCGTTTCGGTTAACTCCTTAATTTTTGAAATTATCTGAGTCTATTTGTAGTGGCATATTTTATGTCATACTTTTTTAAGTAAATTACCACATTCACTTACCTATTTTTGCAACTCAATTTTTGAAAACATAAACTAATCGTTTTTCAATGAAGAAAGTACTGATTTTTATTGCCTTCGCATTACCGTATATCGCTCATGCGCAAGATGATTTAGTAAAGAAGTTAGACGCAAACAAAAGTGACAGTGCAAAGAGAAAATATACCTTTTCTCCTGTTCTAAATGTAGAGCGAACCAGTGTGAAAAACCAAGGTAGCAGCGGAACTTGCTGGAGTTATTCTACTAATTCTTTTTTAGAAAGTGAGATGATTCGCATGGGTAAAAAACCAGTTGATTTGGCTGAAATTTTCACGGCGCGTATGGTCTATATTGACAAAGCCGAAAACTATGTTCGGATGCATGGAAAAATGGAGTGGGGTGATGGCGGTGAATGTCATGATGTAATCAATATGTATGCAAAATATGGCACAATGCCTCAAGATGTATATACCGGTTTGAACTATGGCACTACCAAAAATAAATTTGGAGAAATGCAGGCCGTATTAAAAGGAATGTTAGATGCTATTGTGAAAAATCCCAACGGAAAACTGACACCCAATTGGAAAAAAGCCTTTGTTGCAGTGCTGGATGCCTATTTGGGTGCTCCTCCTGAAAAGTTTATGTGGAAAGGAAAAGAATATACACCTCGAACTTTTGCGGATGAAGTAGTAGGAATCAACCCAAAAAATTATGTTGAACTTTCTTCATTCTCAGATCAGTTATACTATCAAAAAGTTCCTTTTTTAGTTCCGGACAATTGGAGCTTTGACAAAGTCTATAACGTCAAATTACACGACCTAACAGACATTATTGATTACGCTCTTGAGCATGGCTATTCTGTGGCTTGGGCTGCCGATGTAAGTGAAAAGTATTTTAGTTGGAAGAATGGTGTTGCTTATGTGCCGGAAAAAGATTGGGATGACATGAGCGAGGAAGAGCAAAAAGATATTTTCAATGGACCCAAACCTGAAAGGAAAATTACTGCCAAAATTCGTCAAGCTGCTTATGATAATTATGAAACAACAGATGATCATGGTATGCACATTGTAGGTGTCGTAAAAGATCAAACCGGGCGACCTTACTACATTGTCAAAAATAGCTGGGGCGAAAAAAATGACTACAAAGGTTATCTCTACGTTTCGAAAGCTTATGTGCAATATAAGACTACCGGAATTTTATTACATAAAGGGGGGATTCCTACTGAAATCAAACAGAAATTGCGCCTAAACTAAATCTTTGGCAATTCTTACTAATTTTCTTTTTCAAAAAGGGCTTTTCAATACTAAAGTATAGTTGAAAAGCCCTTTTTGTTTTTATTCAAACAATCAATTAATAAACATGCTGTCCGCCATTGATAGCATAATTAGCACCCGTAATAAAACTGGTTTCTTTGGAAGCAAGAAAGGAAACCAAATGTGCAATTTCTTCTGTACCGCCTAATCGCCCAATAGGGATTTCAGCAACAATTTTATTTCTGATTTCCTCCGGAACAGCCATCACCATATCGGTGGCAATATATCCCGGAGATATGGTGTTGACAGTAATGCCTTTTCGCGCTACTTCCATGGCTAATGTTTTGGTAAAACCGTGCATGCCGGCTTTGGCAGCACTGTAGTTTGCCTGTCCAAATTGTCCACGTTGTCCATTGACCGACGAAATATTGATGATGCGACCATAATTCTGATCCATCATTTGATTGATTACATGTCGCGAACAGTTAAAGACACTGTATAAGTTAGTTTTCATTACCGCATCCCAATTGTCTAAAGTCATTTTTTTAAATTGTCCATCGCGAGTAATGCCTGCATTATTGACTAACACATCAATTGTTCCTACTTCTTTTTCCACTTGTTTCACCATATTTCCAACAGAGTCAAAATCACAAACATCGGCTTGAATCATGGTGAAGTCATAACCTTCACTTTTTAGTTTTGCTTTCCATTTCTCAGCCTTTTCAGCATTTTTAAAGTTAGCCACCACATGAAACCCATCATCGCTCAATCGTTTGCAAATAGCAGTTCCTAACCCTCCGGTAGCTCCGGTAACTAAGGCAACATATTTTCTTGTAGTATCCATAAGCTGTGTGTTTAGCTTGTAATATAATACACTTGGTTTATCAAAACAATAAATAGCAGATTGATTTTTGATTAAAACAATATCACACTCCATTGTTTATACCAATCTGCATGAGGTTTTAGTGGAACGATGCCTTCTTTATCAATAAGTTTTTGATTATGATTCACACTATCAGCAATACCATGCCATGGCTCTATACATAAAAAAGGAGCATTATTGGCTGCCCAAATTCCTAAAAATGGGAATTGATCTATTTGCATTTTGAGTCCGTGAATGGAAGCGGTTGATTTAAGTGAAACACTGCTAGATTTTAAGTTTTTAAGCACAATTGCATCTTTTGTAAAAAGAGTGTGTGATAATGGAATCGTTCTTTGATTGACAAGAAATGGTGTTGGTTTAATGGAAATTAAATTGTCTTCTAAAGTCCACCTGGGAGCTGTTTCAGGTAGATCAAATTCTAAATAATAATCCTCATAGGAAGTGTTTTGAATAAAAGGAATTTTAAAAGCCGGATGACCTCCAACAGAAAAATAAAGCATTTCGTCGCCTTCATTTTTTACTTCATAACGCACTAATAATTCATTTTGCTTGAGCGTATAATGAATGTAGAATCTAAATAAAAATGGGAATGAAAGCAAGGTTTTTGGAGTAGCACAACATTCAAAAATTGCTTCATTTTCTTGATAATAAATTAGTTCAAAGGCATGATCTCTGGCAAAGCCATGACGAAGCAAAAAATAGTGTTTGTCTTTAAAAATGAATTGATTGTTTTTCAAAGTACCTACAATAGGAAACAATACAGGTGCGTGTTTTGCCCAGTATTTCGGGTCTGCATCCCATAAAAAATCTATCCCTGTTCGTTTGTCATAAAGTTGTGAAAGCTCTGCTCCGTGATGTGCAATTTTGACCAACAAATCTTGCGTTTCTAATTGTATCATTGATACAAAATAAGCAGGAAAACAAAAACTGATAAGAAGTAACAATTTAAGCTACCAACTCCAGCCACATTTTCTACAACGATACTTTCTGCCAACAGGTGTAAACCAAGAATAAAATTTCCCTAAAAATCCTTGATTTAACACAACAACCTTATGGCTATTGCATCTACGGCATGTTTCCGTTCCTAATATTTTTTTTTGGGCAGATTGTAGTAACCTTTTTCCTTGAGCAGAATTTTGTAAAATGGTAATTAATTCTTGCTGTTTGGCTTGTTCACTTTTTTGAATCCGAAAATGTTTTCCGCTAAGAATATGATCTCGATGCCAACATGATCCTTTTGGATCATCGCTATTGCAAGTGCATGTCGAAAGGATTTCATTTTCATGGATTGAAAATGTTACAACATAAACTTTGGGATTATCATTGACATGAAAAAGAAACGAAGTCATTCAAGTTAGATGGTACTATTTAAAGAAAGGGTAAACAGCAAATTAGGTTGGGTAAATTACCAAGTCCATTTGCAATCTTTACAAAAATATTTATGATTGTCCGTTTCTTTAAATAGGGTACAAATACGGGCATAAAGCGATTTGTTCAACTTCACAATTCTACTGCTATGACAACGGCGACAATGCGTTTCTCCGGCAAATTTCCGATTAGCTTGTTGAATCAGTTGTTTTCCTTGTGAAATGGTGGCAGCTCGTTGCAACAATTCACCTTGACGATTCATATCGCCACCCACAATCCTTGATGTTTTACCGGCTAAAATATAAAGTGCGTGCCAACAAGTGTCTCGATGCTCACAAGTACATTCTATTTCTAAATATTTGTCAAAAAGGCAGAATTTTGTTTGGTATTTCTTACGCTCTCCTCCAATTGTAAAAGTATATTCGCTCCTTGATGAGGCATTCATCCGGGTTTCTGAATTCATTGTTCTCCTTAGTAGTATATAATGTGTAAAAGTATAATACTGTATTTGCAAAATTAACTTTCGAAAATGAATTCGCCAATTCTAATAATAATAATTCAACACTTTGATAAACAAGTAAATAGATTTATGTATTTTTGTTTTCATGCTGCATAGTTATTTTAATAGAACTCTAATCTCCTTTATCGGGCTTATTACTTATTTACATGGTAATGCTAAAATTGGGAACCAACAGCAAAAAATACAACAATCTTTAATTGACAACCTTTCTAATGAAGCCAAATTATCCTCGTTATTTGCGCTTTGTGATAGATGGGAATCTTTTGGACCTGATAAGCTGAAGACTTTAGTAGATTCCGCTAAATTAATTTCTCAGAAAAATGGGAATCTCCAAAATTTATTAATTACCGATTACTATTATTCAGCCTACTTATTTCAAAAAAGCAAAACAGATGATGCTCTTCAACTTATTGAACAAACAGCAAAAACATATTTTGGCAAATATGGTTATGATTCAATTTATACTCGGATTTTGAGTTTAGAAGGAAATATTTTGATGAGATCCAATAAAGTAGATGAAATGATGAAGTCAAGCTTGTACTTTATGAAACAAGCGGAAATTCATCATGATACAATAAATATTGCAAGAGCATTGACAGGCATTGGAAATGTCTATTTACGCTTGAATAACCAGCCACAAGCTCTTAGTTGGTATTTCAAAGCATTAAACCTTTTGAATAATGAAGAAAAACGTAGGAAGCTTAGTTTCCTTTTCAACAATTTAGCAATCACATACTACCATCTGGACAAAGAAGATTCGGTAAACTATTTTGTGATGAAAGGAATCAAATATGCTGAACAAAGTGGAAACATTACCAACTTGGCCAATGCTTGGATGCTAAAAGGTGGCATGTTGACCGGATATTCCCACTTCCCGGAAGCAGAAATTGCTTTTAAAAACGGAATTAACCTTCGGAAGCAAATAGGTGATTATTACAACATAGTAGCAGACATGGTGCAATTAGCCGTGTTTTATTGCAATATTGATCAGTCGCAAAAGGCTGTAGAAATATGTAAGGATGGACTTTCTATAGTTGAAAAATATGGACATAACTATGGAAATGAAATAGCCTTGTACGAAGCACTTGGCTTTGCGTATAAAAATTTGGGAAATTTTGAGGCATTAGCAGATGTGCAAAAACATTCAATAGACCTAAAGGATTCGCTTTTTCAACAAAACACTGCTGAATCTATTGCAACTCTTCAAGCAAAATATGATTTACAAAAAAAAGAGAACTTGATCATGCAGCAACGCTTTGATCTATCTCGGCGAAACTATTTACTGATAGGACTTTCTGCCTTTTCTGTTCTTCTTATTTTAAGTGCTTTCCTTTTGCTAAAGAGTTATAGAAGAAGAGCAGCTTTGCGCACTGCTTTATTGATGAGTGAAGCAAAAAGTACAACAGAGCAAGCCATTGTCAATGCTGAAAACAACGAGAGAAAACGAATAGCAGCAGATCTTCATGACAGTCTTGGTGCTTATGCCGCTTCCATTGCATCAAATGTTGACAATCTTCAAACAAATACCACAGCATCTTCCTCAGTTTTTCAAGACATTAGAGAAAATGCACAAGCAATCATTTCAGAACTTGCAGATACAATTTGGGTATTGAAAAGAAATGAATTGCCGTTGACTGCCATTTCAGATCGTCTAAAAAGTCTAATCATTCGCTTGAGACGCAGTTATACAAAAATTGAAGTTGACTTTTCCGAATCTATAATTCAAGATATAGTTTTTGGACCTTCACAAGCGTATTCACTTTTTCAAATCTTAAGCGAAGCATTGGTCAATGCAGTAAGACATAGTGAAGGGAATGTTATCAAAGTCATTATCACATCAAATCAATTTTGGGAAGTTTGCATTCTTGATAATGGAAAGGGACTCTTGAAAACTTGGTCTGAATTTGGTGGAAATGGATTGGACAATATAAAAAAGAGAGCAGCAGAAATGAATTGGTCTGTTGAATGGCAAAATTTACAGAATGGTGGTACAAAATTTTTAGTTTCTAATACCCCAAAATGATTATTGAAATAACTTAAAGTTTTTTTGAAACTTGAGTAAATTTTTTTCCTGATGCCTACGCTGATAGCAATTGCAGAGGATAATGCCACCAATAGAAACACCTTTCTTCAGAAGCTTGCTTTATTGGAAGAATATGAATTGATTTTTGCTGCTAATGATGGTAATCAATGTTTAGAAAATCTGAAAGGACTACCACCAAACCGATTGCCCAAAGTGATTTTTATGGACTTAGAAATGCCCAACCTTGGCGGCATTCAGACTATTCAAATGGCTAAAACATTACATCCCGAAATCCATTTTATTGTACTGACGATATTTGACGATGAAGAAAAAATTTTTGAAGCGATTAAAGCAGGCGCAACCGGATATCTATTAAAACATGAACCAGCCTCGGTTATCAAAGAATCACTGATTGATATTTTAGAAAATCAAGGAGCACCAATGAGCCCTGCTGTTGCCCGAAAAGCACTTTTGCTGCTAAGTAAAAAAGACAATAATGAAAATGAAGAACTCGGCGAATTTCCTGAAATAATTTCTCCTCGTGAAAATGAGGTTTTACAGCATTTAGTTTTAGGTAGAGATGCAAAAAGAATAGCTACAGAGTTGAAAATATCCGTAGAAACAGTTCGAAAACACATTGCGCACATTTATAGTAAACTGCATGTTTCCTCAAAAGCAGAAGTCATTTCCTTAGCTCATAAAAACAAATGGTTGCATGAACGATAATTTCGTTTTTGTCCTATGGTTTTTTAAAGGCAATTTTGAACCATGTTATTTAGTCAAGTTGCCGGTCAGCGCATAGCAAAAACAGGATTATTACAGTTGTGGAAAGGCAATCGTTTACCACATGCTTTATTATTTGTTGGAGCGGAGGGAACAGGTGGTTTGCCTTTAGCATTTGCCTTAGCACAATATGCACTTTGTACTAATAAGCGAGATGAAGATAGTTGTGGACAGTGTGCAAATTGTCGCAAAGTTTCAAGGTTAGAACATGCCGATTTGCATCTAACATTTCCCGCCATTTCGCCCAAGCCGAATACGAAGGCTCTTAGTAGATTTTTCATGCAAGAGTTTCGAGAGTTTGTAACGCAAACGCCTTATGGATCTACCTTTGACTGGCTTCAATTTATCAATGCTGAAAACAAACAAGGCAATATTCCTGCTGAAGAATGTCGAGAGATTATTGATTCATTGAACTTAAAATCTTATGAAGGTGGAAAGAAGATTCAAATAATTTGGCGTGCTGAATATTTAGGAAAAGAAGGCAACATTTTATTGAAACTAATTGAAGAACCACCTGCAGAAACGTTATTGATTTTAGTTGCCGAAAACTTGGAAGGAATTTTACCAACTATTTTATCTCGTACTCAAATTGTGCGTTTGGTACCACTTTCACCCGCTGACTTAGCTCAAGCCTTATCTGAACGATCTTTGGCAGACTCAAAAAAGGCTGCACAAATTGCTCACTTGTCAAATGGTAGTTTTACGGAAGCATTGAGGTTAGTACGAGATACAGATAATGATCTGTATCCCGCAGTGAGAAGATGGTTCAATGCCATGTTTACAGGAGATGGAATTGAAGTATCGAAACTGGCTGATGAATGGAGTAAATTGGGTAGGGAGCAACAGAAAAGCATCCTACACTATACCATTCAGCTTTTAGAGCAATCTGTGCGCGTTCGTTTTATGGCACACACTCTGCCAACTTTACCACAAGAAGAAGCTGAATTTGTTCGTCGCCTTGCCGCTATGCAATTGAAACCAACAATAATCAATGAAATGGTCAACTATATCTCAAAATGTATTTACCATATCGAACGTAACGTTCACGGAAAAACTGCGCTGCATGTCCTTTCTCTGAAAATTATTTATGCTATTAAAGGGCAATGCTTACAAGTAATGTAGTTTTTCTTTTTGACTAAGGAAAATGAAACAATGCTGTTTCACATGCACCTATACGCACAGTGTCAGCGTACGTGGTGCTGCTACTATCCATAGTTGCTTGAAAATAATGAAGTCCCGTATCTCTGCTATAAATGCCAATTTCACCCGGATGAAACAGCTTTAATTCAACTCCGTCAAGATAGCCTCGAAAATTATTTTTATTCTCTTGCTGACATTGAAATATGATGGTGCAATGATAATTGCAGTGTTTTGATTCTGGTTTTCGACAACTATTGAATAAAATAGAAGCCAACAAAGTAGCACACAAAAGATATAGAAGTTTCAAAACGAAAATGCTGGTTAATTGATTTTGAAAGCTAAATTTGCGAACAATAATTCAATTTTCGTCAGCAAGCTGAAAAGGCATCAAGCATCATGATAAAAAATCATTTTGCTAAGTGAATAGAGATAAAGGAAGTTCTTTTTTTTCCAAATAGTGAGGTTGAAATTTATGCCCCGAAGCTGTCAATATAAATTTAAGAATCAACATGGGATGTGGCAATTGTGGAACAGGCACGAGCGGAAAACCAACAGGATGCAAAAGCAACGGTACTTGTGGTACCAGTGGATGCAATCGAATGAATGTTTTTGATTGGCTCAGTGCACTGCCCTTATCAGATAGTTCTAAACCTTATCACGTAATAGAAGTTTCATTTAACAAAGGAAGCAGAAAAGATTTTTTTCGAAATAACACACATCATTTGTTTGAAAAAGGACAAATGATCACGGTTGAAGGAGTGGGTGGTTTTGATGTCGGTATGGTCAACCTTACTGGAGAATTGGTGAAGCTCCAGATGAAAAAATACAGTGTAAAAGAAGATCCGCAAATGAAGCGGATTTTACGTCTTGCTTCTGAAGATGAGTTAGCTAACTATTACAAACAAAAAGATCGAGAAAATGAAGTAATGATTCTTAGCCGAGCCATTGCAAAGCAACTAAATCTCGACATGAAAATTTGCGAAGTTGAAATTCAAGCAGATGGAAAGAAAGGAACTTTTTTCTACACGGCTGACGGCAGAGTAGATTTTCGTGAGTTGATAAAAGTCTATGCTACCGAATTTAAGATGAAGGTAGAAATGAAGCAAATTGGCGCACGGCAGGAAAGCGGAAAAGTAGGCGGAATTGGCTCTTGTGGTCGTGAACTTTGTTGCAGCACTTGGCTAACCGATTTCAAGTCGGTAAATACAAACGCAGCACGCTACCAAAATTTATCTATCAATCAAACCAAACTTTCCGGTCAATGTGGACGACTAAAATGTTGCCTCAATTATGAATTGGATACTTATATGGATGCACTTAGGGTTTTTCCGCTTCATGCAGAAGTACTTCGAACTACACAAGGTGATGCTTATTTATTGAAAAAGGATATTTTCAAGAATTTGATGTGGTATGGCTTTAAGGGTAGTAGTAAACAATATCCTATGGCAATTGATCGGGTTAAAGAAATATTGAAAGAAAATAAAGAGGGGAGAAAGCCGGAAGAATTACAACCCGTAGAAATTGAGATAAACGAAGCTAAATTAGCCGCAAAAACTGAAGCCAGTTTTGTGAATGATGTAGGTCAGGTTAGCTTGAAAACACTGGAAAAGAATAGCAAAAAACGTAATGCTGCTAATCGCTCAAAAAGTGAATCTAAGGAGAGTGAAAATAAACCAGACAAAACAATTCATAACCGGCAAAATCAATCAACAAAAGCACCTGCTCTGCAAGGAAAAGGAACATCTCAACAACAACAAAGACCAAAATCAAACCCTATAAAAAATAACGGAAGAAAGTCACCGGATAAAAGTAAAGAAAAACCGCCTAAATAATTTTTGAAAACTACAATTTTTCATTAAAAATTATCGTGGATTTGAATTCTCTTTTTCGATAATTGCAGATTTCTTATTTCAAACGATATTGTAAATTATTGGTTAACTGTTCTTTAAAAGCCTGTTAAACACAGGCTTTCATCATGTTTGTCGAGGATTATGTAGGCATTTTTGCCTTAGTAAAAACCTAATGACAATGAATACTTGGACAATTCCTAATCAACAGCAAACCTTTCGCCCATCAAAAATGGATCATAAAAGGAACATGTACTTTTCTTTATGCCTTCCTATATTTTTAGCCGCAGCAAGCATTCCAGTATATATTATGCTATTGCTAAAATTGATTGCTGCTTTTCAATAAGCATTCATTACTTTTTCAATTAAAGCTCGGCACCTGAATTGCTTTAAAAAATCCTAAAAAAAAGCGATAGCCCGTTTTGACTACCGCTTATAAAGAATAGAATCAACAATTTACCACCCTAAAAGGTAGGCAAAAATGAGTGGAGCTACAATAGTAGCATCGCTCTCTACTATAAATTTTGGCGTGTTAATATCCAACTTTCCCCAAGTGATTTTTTCATTAGGAACAGCACCGCTATAAGATCCGTAAGATGTAGTACTGTCGCTTATTTGGCAGAAGTAACTCCAAAATGGAACATCGTGCATTTCTAAGTCTTGATATAGCATCGGTACAACACAAATTGGAAAATCTCCCGCAATTCCACCTCCAATTTGAAAGAAACCTATTCCCTTGCCGGCACTATTAGCACGATACCAATCTGCCAGCCACATCATATATTCTATGCCGCTTTTCATGGTAGAAGCTTGTAATTCACCTTTGATACAGTAAGAGGCAAAAATGTTTCCCATTGTACTATCTTCCCATCCGGGAACTATGATAGGAAGATTTTTTTCTGCGGCTGCCATCATCCAGCTGTTTTCAACTGGAATTTCATAATTCTCTTTCATCACACCACTCAACAATAACTGGTACATGTATTCATGAGGAAAATAGCGTTTTCCATTGTCTTGAGCTTCTTTCCAAAGTTTATGGATATGGCGTTGAATTCGACGAAATGCTTCTTCTTCTGGAATGCAAGTGTCTGTTACCCGATTAAATCCATCTTCTAATAAATTCCATTCGTCTTGCGGACTAAGATCTCGATAATTAGGTACACGCTTATAGTGAGTATGCGCTACCAAGTTCATAATATCTTCTTCTAAATTAGCACCTGTACAACTGATGATTTGTATTTTATCTTGACGAATCATTTCTGCCAGAGAAATACCTAACTCCGCAGTACTCATAGCGCCTGCCAGCGAAACCATCATTTTGCCACCTTCCAGCAAATGTGTTTCATATCCTTTTGCAGCATCCACCAAGGCGGCAGCATTGAAGTGGCGATAATGATGTTGAATAAATTGAGAAACGGGTCCTTTGTTCATGTTGTGTTTTTTGTTTTAAAAAATGGAGACGCCCCAAAGTGCGTCTCTAAAACTGATTGAAAATTGAAAAAGAATTTAAGCAAGTTTAGTTTGCTGTGCAATATATTTCTGAATCCATTCTGTAGTCATTGATTTAGGTCTTTCTAAAGGAAAGCCCAAAGCACGATCCCAACAAAGGCTTGCCAACACACCCAAAGAGCGACTAACACCAAACAACACGGTATAAAAGTCTTCTTCTACTAAGCCATAATGTTTAAGTAAAGAACCTGAATGTGCATCAACATTTGGCCAAGGATTTTTGATTTTGCCAGTACCTTCAAGAATTGCCGGTGCAACTTCATATACATTCCAAACAGTTTTTACGGTTGCATCATCCGGACAGTGCTTTTTAGCAAATTCCATTTGTGCCGTAAATCGAGGATCTGTTTTGCGTAGTACAGCATGACCATATCCGGGCACTACTTTTCCTTCACTCAATGTTTGCTTGATATAGTCTGCAATTTGTTCTTTGGTTGGCTCTAGAGTTCCAATTTTTTCTTGCAATTCTTCTATCCATCGAATCACTTCCTGATTGGCTAACCCATGTAAAGGTCCTGCTAACCCAGCCATGCCGGCTGTTAATGAATAATAAGGATCGCTGAGTGCTGACCCAACCAGATGTGTTGTGTGTGCAGATACATTTCCACCTTCATGATCCGCATGAATAGTAAGGTACAAGCGCATCAACTCTTTAAAGCTATCGCTATCAAAGCCCAGCATGTGTGCAAAGTTTGCACTCCAATCCAGCATTCCATCGGGTTGGATATGCTCTCCGTTTTTGTATTTTCTACGATAGATATAGGCTGCTATGCGCGGCAGCCGAGCAATTAAGGTCATCGTATCTTCATAAACATAAGACCAATGTTCCTTTTTGCTGATCCCTTCTTCGTATGCTTTTGCAAATTTACTTTCTGTTTGAAGTGCTAAAATAGCGGCACAAAATTGTGTCATCGGATGTGTATTGACAGGAAGTGCCTCAATCACATCAAATACATGGTTAGGAACATGAGAACGTCGTGCCCAAGTTGCTGAAATATGCTCTACATTTTCGGCAGAAGGTACTTCGCCAATTAGCATCAAATAAAATAATCCTTCGGGCAAAGGTTCATTTCCTCCTTCTGCCTTAGGCAATCTCTCACGAAGCTCTGGGATAGAAAATCCTCGAAAACGTATTCCTTCGTTACTATCAAGTAGGGAGGTTTCGGTTATTAAACCTGGAATACCTCGCATGCCCTGGTAAACTTGAGCAACCGTTACTTTGTCTAATACCAATTCGCCATGTTCGGCAACAATTTTCTTGATTTCTTGCGACAACTGATCTGCTTTTGCCTTAAAGCTGTCTTTTACGTAGCCCATTTTTTGTTCGGTGATTTATTTGTTGAAACTTCAATTTTTGAAGAGCGGCACAAAGGTAGTAAAATGAAGTGTTTACACGGGAATCATTCTGAAAATTAAGCTGACATTCACTTATGGTGCTATTAAAAGAAATGATTGCTATTTTAAGGCAACTAAATTGTTATAAAAATTGATCGGATAAACCTAATTTTTCCTACTTTTATTTGTTTTCATTTAAACTCAATTTTTCGACTTTATATACTGCATTATGCAGCTTTCACAATTTAAAAGCATTTATTTTTTTATTCACTTTTTCGACTTTCTGGCGCAAATATCACAAGCGTTGATTTTAAGGCTATTTCAGTTATTTGATAACTATAAATGTTAATTAGCAGTAATGAAAAACAAAAAAGCATGTTTATAATAGTACAATAGTTAAAGACCGACCACTATTCTGATGTTGTTTAAGATAGAATTTTTTATGAGCTTTCTAATAATTGGACTTTGCATTGAACTTCACTTGCTTTGATATTACCTAAGCAGTACTGTATTAGATTCTATCGTTAATTTTGTATTTACTATTCAAAAATGAATATACTTGTATTTTATTTTTAAATGATCCTTTATTTGTTAAACTAAAAAATTTCACTAACATTAATACTCATAAATGGTATCAGGCTACAGTAAATAGTAGATTGAATCTCAATTATTCACTACATAATTCATGTTGTTTACATGCAAATAATAGAATACGCATAAATATATATTATTTTAAACTAACTGAAATGTTGCTAATTATGCACTGTTTATATACCGTGCCAATATTTAACTTCAAATTACATAACTTATTTCAATGAAGAGGTATCATTCCGTTTTTATATAACTATATATTATCTATATAACACAATTAATGTACAATTCTCTATTTTTCGCATAAAATTAATACAAGTTTAAATGCAACCATTTATCAAAATATTAGAATGGGATTCTGATTTTTTCAATTTTAATGTGGGTAAAATTGAAGGCGACATTCAAAATGAAAAGGATGTTGAAAATATTATTTTTATGATGGAGCAAAGAAATTTTAAACTTGCTTATTATGATGATAAAACGGAGCTTTCTTCTTTTGTATTTAATAATTTATATTGTAGCGTCAAATTGATAGATAAAAAAACAATTTACGTAAAAACAATAAATCCCAAATTAGAAATTCACCCATCAATAATATCCGTTGATTCTTCAACCCAATATTTAGATCAACTAATAAATTTAGCCCTTCAAAGTGGAGTCTATTCCCGATTTAATATTGATAAAAATTTTGAGAAGGGTAAATTTGAAGAGATGTATAAACTATGGTTGGTGAATTCATTAAGCCGAAAGATTGCAAAAGAAGTATTAGTTTATCAAGTTGGCAATCAAATTGCTGGATTTGTAACAATTGGAGATAAAAATAATAGGGCAGATATCGGAATAATTGCCGTTGATTATAATTTTCGTGGACAGGGAATAGGGAAATATTTAATGGCCAGTGCTGAAAAGTGGTTTTCAAATTTAGGATATGATTCAATTCAAGTAGTTACTCAAGGTGAAAATAAACCTGCATGTAGTCTATATGAAAATTGTGGTTACAAAGTTGAAAATGCTATGTATTTTTATCATTTTTGGAAGAAATAATCCTAAACAAGAGGCTTATAAAAATAAATAAGAGGCTTAGGAAAGCCTCTTATTTATTTTTGGTGACCTCGTCAGGATTCAAACCTGAAACCTTTTGATCCGTAGTCAAATGCTCTATTCAGTTGAGCTACGAGGCCATCATTATTCCAAAAGAAAAGGAGTATTTTTTCGTTTTGGGATTGCAAAGATAAGGAGTTAGTCAGCTTTTCCAAATTTCTTTCATAATTTTTGTTTTGGCAAGAGTTGAATTCTATTCCTTTCATCCTTTCTGAATTTAGTATTTTTGGTGCCTATACTTTTTATGCGGTTAAATATTTTATTGCTATTCGCTCTGTTTGTTTCTTTTACTGCTATTGCGCAAGATGATTTGTTTGGTACACCCAAAAGAGAAGCCAGAAAGGGTTTTGTAATAGCCGTTTATGGAAATTTTGATTTGCCGGCAGCGGATATGGCTAAGCGTTTTGGTGCCAGTTATCGAGTTGGCCCATCTGTTTTTTACAAAACGAAATCTAATTGGATGATAGGTGTTAAAGGTGATTTCATCTTAGGCAACAAGATAAAAGAAGAGGGGTTTATGTCCAATTTGAAAGATGCTCGTGGAAATGTTATTACGGCAGAAGGCTTTCGTACAAACGTGGGTGTTTTTGAGCGAGGATATGCAATCGGTTTTTTAGCTGGTAAGACAATCAACATTTCTAAAACTAATCCTGACAATGGCATTACGCTAACAACTTCTGCAGGATTTATTCAACACAAAATTTCAATCACCACCAAAAATAGCGGCTATGTTCCTCAGTTGGATGGTGATTATAAGAAGGGGTATGATCGGTTGGCAAACGGATGGTTTGTTGAACAGTTTGTAGGCTATTCACATTTTTCAAATAGTAGCCTTGTCAATTTCACTATTGGCTTTAATTTTTTAGCAGGTTTCACAGCTGGTAGGCGAGATTACTTATTTGATGTTCAAAAGCCTGGAACAGATTCTCGATTAGATATCCTTTGGGGCATTCGAGGTGGTTGGTTCATCCCCATTTTTCATCGCAAATCTGAAGAGTTTTATTTCGACTAATGCCGGCTTAAAAAATGATTTTTAATAGTTTGATAAAAGGTTTGAACAATATCTGATTCTTCGTTCCACCAAAATTGATCACTTGCCATTTGGTGTACAATCCGAACAGCTTCTTCTTCTGTTTGTAATTTGTTTACTCGGTCGAGCAATTGATCATACAAGTCTTTATCATTTCCAAATAATTCGCTGATAAATTGATATTTATCGTTGATTCCAATTTTAAGGCGAATGTCAGTAGGATTATAATGTGTTCCGTAAATGGGTGGTGAAACCTTAGTAGGTACAGGCTGAACCGGAATTGACGATGTTTGTAAAGTTGGTTCTGGTATAGGTTGGGTCATTGCTGGTTGAACCTTAGGTTCTATTATGGTTTGAGGTGGATTTATTGTGTCAGAAAAGACCATTTTGCTCCGCCACTCCAATAAATCGGCATACAAAACCTTCGTATAATCTGTCATCAGATCAATATCAATTATGGATTGTGTCCCTTTGTTGTTTAGCTCCTTGATCTTGTTGAGCAACACGCCAATTCGTTCCATCTTGATGTGCTTTTTACAAACCTAATTAAAAAAAATGGTGCAAGACCTAAACTTTCAAAATGCGAAGTATTACGATACTTGGGGTACATTGCGCTTATGTTGCTAAACAACAAGGTTGTCCTAATTACCGGAGCATCTTCCGGCATTGGTAAAGCTTTAGCCGATGAAGCTTTGAAGCGTGGCGCACGCATTGCATTATGTGCTAGAAACTTGGAAAAATTAGAATCACTTTACTCGCCTTCAGCTAACATACTTTGTGTGTCGGCTGATGTAAGTAAGGAGCAGGATTGTAAACATTTTATTGCAGCTGCCATTGAAAAATATGGACAGATAGATCTATTGATCAATAATGCGGGTATATCTATGCGGGCTTTGTTTGAAGAAGCTGATTTATCGGTGTTACAAGAGTTGATGAATGTGAATTTTTGGGGAACGGTTTTTTGTACCAAGTATGCTTTAGATGAAATAAAAAAAAGCAACGGTACCATCATTGGAATTTCTTCTATTGCAGGGTATAGAGGGCTACCCGGAAGGACTGGATATTCAGCTTCAAAATTTGCTATGCAAGGGTTTCTTGAAGCACTCAGAACGGAACTGTTACAAACCCAAGTACACGTCATGTGGGCAGCACCGGGGTTTACTTCGTCAAATATTCGCAATGTAGCAAGAAGCGCGAATGGCGCAACTCAAAAGGAAACGCCACTTGATGAAGGTAAGCTAATGAGTGCGGAAAAATGTGCAAAAATAATTTACGATGCAGCATACAAAAAAAAGCGAACCATTGTTATGACAATGCAAGGAAAATTAACTGTATTTCTGAATAAATTTTTCCCTTCACTGCTCGATAAATTGGTGTTTAATCATTTCTTGAAGGAGGCAGACTCACCTCTTAATTCAAAGACTAAAAAGAAAGGATAAGCATACTTAAATAGTATTGAAACATCAAAAAATAGTTGCCTTGTCATTGGTGATTAGGTTGTGCGTTAATAGAACGGTAGTATGAACAAAAGAATTCAGATTTTTATTTCAACAACATTGTTTTTCATTTTGTCGTTTAGAGCTATGGCACAAACCATGCTCTACCTTCCTGATAGCACATGGAAGGTATTTTCAAGCGGACAAGAAAAAACAATAGCCTTTTCGGGAGGATTTAACAACCCACAATTTTCTATGGGCGACTTAAATAATGATGGAAGACAAGATTTAATTGTGTTTGAAAAAGGATCCGTACAAATAAAAACATTTCTGAACTATGGAAGCAAGGGCAAGCCAGATTATCGCTACAGGCCTGAATATGCTGATCTGTTTCCAGAAATTTACGGACAACGATCTGTCAGCAGTTATTTGAAATTGGAAGACTTGAATTGTGACAATATTCCTGATTTACTGACTCGGGGTACTGCCGGTTTTACTGTGTATCATGGATATTATTTGAACAATCATCTTGCTTTTAAAAAATATAAAGAGCTATTTTATTCGCCGCTCATTTATAATTTAGAAGGGTTTGATGGTGCAATTTTTCCGCCAGCAGGGTGGAACATAAAAGGGAATGGTGGGACAACAGGCTGGTTAAGTGCCAGTGCTAATCCTGGGTCTTTGGTTTATCCTTTTCATCCGCCATCAATGGTCATGTTTGATGCTGCCAAACTTAAAGTAAGTGAATCATCCCGTTTAATTTCAAAACGATTTTGTATTTCTCCCAACTTGAAACAAGAAGCTAAAGTTAGTTTTTGGATATATCGAGACTTAGGTATTGGAAGCGATAGTATAGCAGTGTACATCAGTTCTGATACGTCAATGAATAAGGCCATTTGCTTGGGTGTAGTTGCTAGAAATATTTCGATAAACCAACCAGACATTAAATCTTCTGCAGGGTGGTATTTTTATACTTTTTCTGTTCCATTTTCTTGTTTTGGATATGGCCAATTTCTTCAGTTTAAAGGCACCAACCAAGGAGGCAGAAACATATTCATGGATGAGATTTCGTGGGTTAGCAGTTCTTGTACAGGAGATGTAAATGCCTATGTAGATCCCGGTGGAGACATTCCTGGAATTGGAGATGTTGATGGGGATGGCGATGTTGATTTTTTTGCTTTTAATATTAGTGGTGGCTTTATTAATTTCTACAAAAATTATCAACAAGAAGAAGGACTACCATGCGATTCAATTCATGTCAATCTGAAAGATGCTTGTTGGGGAAAAGTCTATCAAAGCGCGTCCGTACACCAAACTTTAGGAGTGAATTGTCCACAATGGCAACCAACAGTTCCTCCAGCAAAAATTACTCATTCCGGCAACACGCTGTGTATGTTTGATTACGATGGTGATGGCGATTTGGATTATCTAAATGGCGGCGTTTCATACAATACCATTCAACTGTTAATAAATGGAAGGGTAGAATACAATTACCCGCGTGATACGATCATTCAGCAAGATACTGCATGGCAAGCTGGTGGACATCGTTATCAAGCAGCTCAATTTCCGGCAGCTTTTTTTATTGATTTGGATCAAGATGGAAAGAAAGATATTTTAATAAGCCCGAGTGCTGAAATGGCTTCTGAAAATTATAATTGTATAGCTTACTATCGGAATACAGGAACCCTTTCCAAACCTGCATTTTCCTTTCAAAGCGATACTACCTTAATAGATCAAACTATTGATTTAGGAACGGGATCTTACCCTGTATTTTTTGATTTCAATAAGGATGGGAAATTGGATTTATTAGTAGGAGGAGATGGACTTTTTCAGCAAGATGGATCTATGTACGCACGAATTGCATACTATGAAAATACCTCATCAGGAAACACTAAATCATTTACACTTCGCGATTTGAATTTTCTCAATATTGATAGCTTTAAATTAAAGGGAGCTTATCCGGCTGTTGGCGATTTAGATAACGATGGGCTTATGGATTTAGTAGTAGGACATGCAAATGGTACAATTAGCTTTTATAAAAACATAGCTCTATCAAATAATGCGCAACCACAATGGCAACTTGCAAAATCAGTTTTGAAAGATGCAAGCGGGCAAAATATAGATTCAGCCCAATTTGCAGCACCGTTTATTTATGATCTTAATAAGGATGGAAAACCTGATTTGCTAATTGGAAGCGCATCTGGTAATGTTTATTACTATCAAAATACGGGTAACGTTGGTCAAATTAATTTACAATTTCAATCTTCATTTTTAGGTAGCGTAAAAACTGATCCTTGGAACTCATTCACGGGATATGCAGTTCCATTTATAGGAAAAGTGGATGCTTCAGGCAATGACTATCTGGTATTAGGGAGCAATTCCGGTAGATTATCTGTCTTTACCGGATTTCAAACAGGGAACACTATTATTCCTTACCAGCAAATTGACTCAGCATTGTCATCATTAAATCTCAATTTGGGAATGTATTCCGGTTTTCGCTCTGTGCCTACATTTGCAGATTTAGATGGGGATGGTAAAGTAGAATTGGCACTTGGAAATGTATTGGGCGGAATAACTCTTTTTTCCCAATCAAGTTCAACATCAATTTTCAATTCTTTTTCTTCCAATTCAGATTTCATCATTTACCCGAATCCTGCACGCCGCAAAGCATACATCACTTGGGATAAACAAATGTTTTCACAAAAAGCAATGCACCTTTCGGTGAAAAATGTTTCAGGAAGTGACGTTTTTTTTCAAGATATAAAAGAGTTTCTCGATCATTTTGAATTGTCTTTAGATGACTTTTCGCCGGGTATCTATTTTTGTGAATTAAGCGATGGAGTTGTCAAAGCATATCAAAAGTTAGTGGTGATTCAATAAGCCTTTCATCATTGCTTGAGTTTATTGACGTTTTCAATGGTATAATTTCAAACCATGCTAAAAAATAAAAAGGTCCTTAGACAAGGACCCTTTTCTGTATATAAGGAGAGAATGGAGACTATTTCATTTGATCTTCTTTCCTTACTGTTTTTTGTTTTCTGTGATTTGGTTTGTTTTGTTTTTGTTTGTTTGATGATGCAAAGATGCAGCAGGAAACAAGTGTATGGAAAAGAATAGAAAGGGTTAACGTGAGCTTTGCAAACAGTTAACCAACGATTAATAATTTTGAAGTAGAAAATTGAAATGAAGATGTTGTATATAATGCCGTAACATACTCCGGTATTATGTTTCAGCTATATTTTTAGTAGGTTTACTTTTTCAAAATTGAGTAGAAATGAAGTTGATTTCTTACAGTCTTTACGATTATCTAAACATGATTTTTAACCTGAGTTGATTTGTAATTGTATTCCATTTCATCCTTTATGATCCTTTATTGCAAAGTTGGTAGTAGATCAAAAACATAAGTTCAAAAATTTAAGAATTGAATGAAATTCAGAGAATAATTTCCACTTATTGTTTAATTGGTTTGATTTCAAAACGTTTAAAAAAATCGAGTAGGAAGTAAAGATAATCAGATTTCTATGTCGGATTATCTTTACTGTCCTCTCACACCACCGTGCGTACCGTTCGGTACACGGCGGTTTGTTAGAATAGATTAAGTTGGATTTCAA
>JAFDXP010000025.1 GCA_018267875.1 Bacteroidota bacterium
AAAGTCATAAACAACCTAATTAGGTAGCTCAAAATTATTATCATTTTTCTTACAAACCAAAGAAAATCAGTAATTTATTTTTTAAAACCAATAAAAAAGGGGTAATTATGCGGAGTTAGGGTTTACTGCTTATTCTGTATCAGGAATACAATAAAAAAACACCCGTTTGTTTTATCAAGCGAGTGTTTTTGCTTTATTAATTGATTGGCTGCTACTTCGCAATATCCAATTTACCTTGTTGTACCAAAGTGCCATCAGCGGAATTGATACGGTACATATAAATACCTGAAGAAAGATTAGAAATATCTACGGAAGTCTTTCCAGAAAATGATGTTTCAGCTACTTTTTGACCATAAATATTAAAAGCTTGCCACTGATATTTTCCATTTTCTTTTGCTTGAAGAAAAACAATTTGATTGGCAGGATTTGGATAAACTGTTACAGATGCATCTTGAGTTGGTAAATCATTGATACCAACTGTTACCGCTGAAACTTCGTCAACAAAAAGCATAGAACTGTCAGGCCCACCCGGTGTATTGCTACTAACAAAACCAACAATCATGCGATTGGGAGTTACATTACCATTAATATATGCAACCGGCGCGTAAATTTGGGTATAAGTACTGTTAGGAGTGATATTGCATTTACCGGCACCAATCACTGAATCTTTATTTCCGGTTGTAGCATCATTTAAAATAGCTGTTATAAACATGCTTGCCGTATCATTTGCTTTGGTATTATATTTTACCCAAGCCTTCAGTCCACCCATTCGTTGCGTAACAGGCAATCCACCGGTCATAGTGATAGCACTGAGTGGATTAGAAGCATTAAATTTTGTAATATCGAAAAGGATGGTAGCATTTGTAAGCAAACCGGGAATTACACCCATTGAGCCAACATTTCGGCTAATGACAATTGCCGCAGCAGAGCCTGCTTTTGCATCAGCAGGTGTGGACATAAAAATATGACGAGCGGGTGTTAAACCGAGTAATGGACCAGTACGATATACTAAAGAATCAGAACCATTCCAACCATTGGGGGCTTGCAAAGTAGTACCGTTGATGACGTAGCTCCGCCAGTTTTCCATGTCACCCTGAAAATTTTGGGCATAAGAATGAGCAGAAAGTGCTGCCAGTGCAATTGTAAGGAGTTTCTTCATATTAATGGTGTTTTTTAAAACGGCTAAATTAGTCAATTGGTAAGAGCTTTTGCACTTCTACGCATATTTTTCAGTTGTGAGGTGAAAATTTGTCGGTTATAATCTTGTCAAGCTAATCATTGACATTGTTTTCGGTAAAAATGACTGAAATTCATTCCTCGGCACAATATCTGATAAAAAGTAATCAGCAAATCAACTTTCATTTTAAAACCAATTTAAATTTTCATAGACAATGGCAAACAACGTGAACATTACTCCGCTACACGACAGAGTAATTGTGAAGCCTGCAGCAGCTGAAGAAAAAACGGCAGGAGGAATTATTATCCCTGATACAGCAAAAGAAAAACCACAACGTGGAACAGTCATCGCAGCAGGACCCGGCAAGAAAGATGAGCCTGTAACTGTTAAGTCCGGTGACACTGTATTATATGGCAAATATGCCGGTACAGAAATTAGCCTTGAAGGTCAGGACTATTTGATTATGCGCGAAAGCGATATTTTGGCTATTGTGTAAAAAGGATTGTAGCCTTTCTGCTTTAAACAGAATAAAAGGTAGAAATACAATACCTGAATTACATTTTTAAAATCTTTTTAAAAAAACTCTCAAACTTTAATAGAATGGCAAAGCAACTTTTCTTCAGCACCGAAGCACGAAATAAAATGAAGCGCGGTGTGGACGTTTTGGCAGATGCGGTAAAAGTTACCCTCGGACCCAAAGGTCGTAATGTAGTTATTGAAAAAAAATTCGGTGCTCCCAGCATCACTAAAGATGGTGTTTCTGTAGCTAAGGAAATAGAATTAGAAGACGCAATCGAAAACCTCGGTGCGCAAATGGTGAAAGAAGTAGCCTCAAAAACTGCTGATGTTGCCGGTGATGGAACTACAACTGCTACTGTGCTTGCGCAGTCTATCATCAACGAAGGACTAAAAAATGTGGCAGCCGGTGCAAATCCAATGGATTTGAAAAGAGGAATTGACAAAGCAGTCAATACTGTTGTTGAAAACCTCAAAACGCAATCACAAAAAGTTGGCAACGACAATAGTAAGATTGAGCAAGTGGCAACCATCTCTGCAAACAATGATAGCAACATCGGCAAATTGATTGCAGAAGCTATGGCAAAAGTTGGCAATGAAGGCGTAATTACGGTAGAAGAAGCCAAGGGAACCGAAACTACTGTTGAAGTAGTAGAAGGTATGCAATTTGATCGCGGATATCTGTCTCCTTACTTTGTAACCAATACAGAGAAGATGCAAACAGAGCTTTCAAACCCATATATCCTGATTTACGATAAGAAAATCAGTACACTGAAAGACATTTTACCAATTCTCGAAAGCACGGTTCAAAGCGGTCGCCCACTTTTGATTGTTGCAGAAGATGTTGATGGAGAAGCATTAGCAACATTAGTTGTAAATAAATTACGTGGCTCGTTGAAAATAGCTGCTGTAAAGGCTCCGGGCTTTGGCGATCGACGTAAAGAAATGCTTCAGGACATTGCTGTACTTACTGGCGGTACTGTGATCAGTGAGGAGCAAGGCTATAAGCTGGAAAACGCTTCTATGGCTTATCTTGGACAGGCTGAAAGCATCACTATTGACAAAGACAACACAACAATCGTTGGTGGCAAAGGCGAAAAAGAAAATATTTCTGCTCGTGTAAACCAAATCAAAGCACAGATAGAATCAACTACTTCTGACTATGATCGGGAGAAATTACAAGAGCGTCTTGCTAAATTGAGTGGTGGAGTTGCAGTACTTTATGTAGGTGCAGCATCAGAAGTGGAAATGAAAGAAAAGAAAGATCGTGTTGATGATGCACTTCATGCAACCCGTGCAGCAGTTGAAGAAGGAATCGTAGCCGGTGGTGGTGTAGCTTACATTCGTGCAATTGAAAGCATTGCAAATCTGAAAGGTGATCATGCTGATGAAAATACCGGAATAGCTATTGTTCGTCGTGCATTGGAAGCTCCTCTTCGCACAATTGTAGAAAATGCCGGAATTGAAGGATCTATTATTGTTCAAAAAGTGCGTGAAGGGAAAGCTGATTTCGGCTTTAATGCTCGCACAGAACAATATGAAAACTTATTGAAAGCAGGCGTTATTGATCCGGCAAAAGTAAGTCGTGTAGCACTTGAAAATGCAGCATCCATTGCATCAATGCTCTTGACTACTGAATGTGTAGTTGCTGACAAGCCCGAGCCGAAAGCAGCTCCAGTACCGGCTATGCCAGGCGGCGGAATGGGCATGGATTATTAGTCCAATCATTCATATTGAATTATTATTGGGTCGCGCCTTCGGCGCGACCCAATTTTTTCCCTTAACCCTTCTTTTGTCTAAATCCTATCCTACCAACAATCATCACTTTAAAAATAATTACCCCTTGACACTACAATATAAATTTGTAACTTTCCAAAAATTAGTTGTTAAAAATCGCAAAAATTATAAATTCGGCTGGTTAAAGTCTTTTTAATCTATAGTCAACAAAAGAGAGGAAAGCCTTTTTTGAGAATTAATAGAAATATTGTACTACGCTTGCCGATTGATTGGAAATTCATTAATTAAAACGCTTTTAAAAAAACATTTTCTTTTATGATCTTCACAAGAACATATCGTTGCTCCTCCAAATTATCATTAACAGACGTAAAATCACGTTTGGTTGGAAAGCATTTCCAAGTGCACAATTTAGACTTTGAAGTGTCTGAAAAAGAAGGAATGTTGCGTATTATTCCACATGCTGAAAATGAAAAAGAAATAAAAACGCTACCTATCACGCATGTAGAATTTTCAAGCAATGGAAGTGGATCTCAATTAAAAATAAGTTCAAAAATTCGCAAGATTGACTCTGGTGGACCTAGATTAGTTGTTATCTTTTGTTCGTTTATCCTCCTTGCTGCGGTATTATTTCTATTATTCGGTCGTGGCGAATACACATCATACTCCTACTTCCTTTTTGGATTATGTGCTGTTATTTTTATTCCATTTTGGTTGCGTATGGAAAAGGGCTATTTTGATTATGTAAGAAAAATCAGAGACTACATAAAACAACAATGTAGTGCTTAAAAATCAGTTGCTCTATTGTAAATATTTACTGATACTATCTATGGGCGCATTTCCTGTAAAAACCTTTATCAGCTTGCGTTTGGCATCATAAATATTAATTTGAGGTAAGGATTCATACCTAAATGTTTGGTTGATATAATCAGAGCTGTCTAAGGCAATTTGGATTTTAGGGTAGTTATCTGCGTGAACATTATTCACAAAATAACCCAAATATGGACCCATTCCTGAAGCCGCAACTAACAACATATCTGTGTGTAAAAAAGCAGCCATATTTTGTTCAAATAGGATGGTTTGCTTTTCACAATGTTCACAAGTTGGGTTAAAAAGCATAATAATAATATTTCGACTGGTGATATCTTCATTTCGAATATTCACACCATCACGTCTAAAAAAATGGATGGGCGGTAGTATAGCTCCCAATTCTTTGTATTGAGCAATAGAGGCATTATGTTGATTGGGCTGAGCTTTTCTTTTTTGAGCATGACAAAAACCAGAAACCAAAAGGAGAACAACAATCAATAATTTGCGCGACATAATCCAGCTAAGTTAAAAGAAAGCAGCCAAAGCAATGCCACAAAATTCATTCGTTCCATTAGCAGAACGCATACGCCCTCGTTCTCTTTCCGAATTTATAGGCCAGCAACATTTAGTAGGCCCTGGAAAATTATTAGAGCAATTTATTAGCAATGGCAAAGCTCATTCTATGATTTTTTGGGGTCCGCCGGGAGTTGGAAAGACTACTCTGGCACAAATTGTAGCACAGTCTTTAAACCTTCCTTTCTTTACACTCAGTGCTATAGATAGCGGCATAAAAGAAGTCCGTAGCGTAATTGAACAAGCAAAAAAGGTGCGACATGCTGTTCTTTTTATTGATGAAATTCATCGGTTTAACAAAGCTCAACAAGATAGCTTATTAGGGGCTGTTGAAAAAGGAATTATTACTTTGATAGGTGCTACCACAGAAAATCCGTCGTTCGAAGTCATAAACGCATTATTAAGTCGTTGCCAAGTATATATACTAAACCCTTTGTCTGAAGATGAGCTCAAAACACTGACCCGACAAGCTATTCAAGCTGATCCAATATTGCACCAACTGGAATTAAACATCAAGGATTGGAATGCTCTTTTACAATTTAGTGACGGTGATGCTCGTAAATTGTTGAATCTTATTGAGCTTAGCATAGCAATGCTGCCACCCAACCAACATGACATTACGGATCAATTAGTGATAGATGCTGCTCAAAACAAAATGGCATCCTATGACAAATCAGGTGAACAACACTACGATATTATTTCTGCCTTCATCAAATCCATCAGAGGTAGTGATCCCAATGCAGCCGTGTATTGGCTTGCGCGAATGATCGAAGGAGGAGAAGATGTAAAATTCATTGCAAGACGCTTGGTTATTCTTGCCAGTGAAGACATTGGTAATGCCAATCCAAATGCGCTATTGCTTGCCACCACTACATTTCAGGCAGTTGACATAATTGGATTCCCTGAATCTCGCATCATTCTTGCACAATGTGTCATCTATCTTGCTACAAGTATCAAGAGTAATTCAGCCTACACTGCCATTAATCAAGCACAAGCATTAGTAAAGAAAACAGGCGACCTACCCGTCCCTTTGCATCTTCGCAATGCACCTACCAGCTTCATGAAAAAGCTTGACTATGGCTCCGGATATCAATATGCACATGAATTTACGGGGAACTTCGTTAAGCAAGAATATCTACCAGATACTCTTTCCGGCACTACCCTTTTTCATCCGAGCGACAATCAAAATGAAGCTAAAATAAAAGCCTATCTCAAACAGCTTTGGCAAGAAAAGTACAATTATTAATCAAGGCATTTCTTGCTTAGCACGCTATTCCTATTTTTGACAAGGCATAAACATGCGCAATTCATGAAACGATTCATTCTACTTCTCAACATTTTTGCATCAACCCTATCTTTTGGGCAAAACAAAAACATCACTTTAGATGACCTCTGGAAATGGGGAACCTTTCGAATAAAATCAGTTCCCGGCTTTAATGGAATGAAGGATGGAAACAGCTATACACAAATAGATGTTGAAAACGGAAAGCAGCAAATCAATGTATATAGTTTGCAAACAGGAAAAAAAAGTCAAACTCTTTTTGCCAACACACAACAACCAACAATACGCATAGAAGATTATGTATTTAGCAATGATGAAAGCAAGATTGTCATCTACAGCGAGGGCCAAAATATCTACCGTAGATCTGTCTTGTATCGAGTTTATGTATTTGATATTCTGCAAGGAAAATTAGAACTATTAAGTGATGAAAAGGTGCTACACGCAAGCATCTCACCCGACAATCAAAAAGTTGCTTATGTTCAAAACAATAATCTTTATTGTAAAAATATCACTACCGGCGAATTGATTTCCATAACACAAGATGGGAAGCGCAATGAGATTATTAATGGCAATTGCGATTGGGTTTATGAAGAAGAATTTGAGTTTACTAAAGCATTTGAATGGTCTCCAAACAGCAATTATATTGCATACTATCGCTTTGATGAAAAGCAAGTTCCTGAATATACTATGGCTATTTATGATAGTCTTTACCCAACACAATACACCTATAAATACCCAAAAGCCGGCGAACCAAATTCTATAGTAACCATTAAATGTTTTGACCTTCAAAACAAACAAACGAAAAACCTAAACATTGGTAGCGAAACCAACCAATATATACCCAGAATAAAATGGACAAAAGATCCAAATAAAGTGTGTGTCTATCGAATGAATAGGCACCAAAACAAACTTGAATTGCTTCTTGCAGATGCTCGTAATGGATCAAGCGAATCCATCTATTCCGAAGAGAATCGTTACTATGTAGAAATAAACGATAATCTTCAGTTTTTAAACGATGGAGAAAGTTTTGTTTTCAACAGTGAGAGAAGTGGATACAATCATCTCTATCGTTGGAATTGGAATAAGAAAAAACTTATCCCCCTTACTTCCGGGAAGTATGATATTGATGCCATTGTTGGAATTGACGAACCTAACAAACAAGTCTATTACACATCTACTGAAAAATCTCCGCTACAACGAGCTTTATATTGCGTGAGCTTAAATGGGAAACACAAAAAACTCTTAACTCCTCAAGAAGGCACACACAATATTATTCCCACCACTGGCTATCATTTCTTTTTAGACAACTATTCACCACTGAATGAGCCGCCTACTTTTTCACTTTACGAAATGAATGGAAAATTAGTTCGCACCTTAGAAGACAATCATGAATTAAAAAAACGATTGACGGAATTTCGTTTAGGTCATATACAGACACTTCAACTAAGGGGAAAATCAGAAATGTTGAATGGCTGGATGATTACACCGCCTGACTTCGACAGCACTAAAAAATATCCCGTATTGATGTTTCAATATAGTGGTCCTGGATCGCAAGAAGTAGCCGATCGCTTTCCGGTTCGCGATTATTTTTGGCATCAAATGTTAGCACAAAAGGGCTATATCATTTTATGTGTAGATGGTACGGGTACAGGGTTTAGAGGAGAAGAGTTCAAGAAGAAAACGTATCTAACATTAGGCAATCTTGAAAGTAACGATCAGATTGCTGTTGCAAAAAGCATAAGCCATTTAGCTTTTGTTGACTCGTCAAGAATTGGAATTTGGGGATGGAGTTTTGGTGGCTTTATGAGTAGCACCTGCATTCTAAAAGGGAATAATGTTTTCAAAATGGCAATTGCTGTTGCCCCCGTTACGAATTGGCGTTTTTATGACAATATCTACACAGAAAGGTATATGCGCACCCCTCAAGAAAATGAGAAAGGATATGATGACAATGCTCCGGAAAAAATGGCTAATGGTTTAAAAGGAAAGTTTTTAATCATTCACGGGACCGCTGATGACAATGTACATTTTCAAAACGAAGTAATGTTAGTCAATGCACTCATCAATGCTAATAAACAATTTGAAGCAGAGTATTACCCCAATAAAGCTCATGGGATTTCAGGTGGTAATTCACGTTTTCATCTTTACAAAAGAATGACTGATTTCATCCTACAAAACTTATAGCAGACACTGATGCTAAGCCCCAAACAATGGATAACAAACCTTCCTGTTGTAAAACGCATCTTACAAACAGCCCAAACAACATACCCTAAAGGTTTTGAGGGGCTTTCTTTATATCAGGTCGGAGTATTTTTTTTCAGAGAAATAGGAAACAACAAATTAAATGATCGAAGTGCTGCTGTTACTTACAATTTCTTAATGGCAATTCCGCCTACCTTACTATTTTTATTTTCTCTGATCCCATATTTGCCCTTGGGAAATGTACAATTTACCATCATCGACACCATCAATCAGGTGATGCCACAAACAGCTGTTCGTGAAAGTTTAATTAGTGTTTTAGATGATTTTCTCAATCATGAGCGAAGAGATTTGTTATCCTTTGGCGTACTACTGACTCTTTTCTACTCTTCCAATGGAATGATGGGCTTGATGCGAAGTTTTGACCGATCATTACCGGTTTATGTCAAGCGAACCGGATTAAAGCGTAGATGGACGGCAATCAAGCTGACTATTATGTTGCTTTGTGTAGCCATCATTTCATTAGGTGTTTTGATTATTCAAACCAATGCAGTTAATAGTTTTTTACTTGGGCTTTTCAACAGTTTGTTGTTGATAAAATTCATCAGCCTTATAGTAGTAGTAGGTGTAATTTTTTGTTCCATTTCAATTATATATGCCTATGGACCTTCACTCACACATCGGTTCAAGTTTGTGTCGGTAGGCTCTGTTTTTGCAACGATAACAAATATCATTGCCACCACTGTTTTCTTTTTTCTTGTAAATAATTTCATCAACTACAACAAAGTTTATGGGTCTATAGGAACGCTCATTGCTTTTATGGCTTGGATGTGGATCAATACTTTGGTTATATTGATTGGTTACGAACTAAACCTGAGTATTCTGCTTGCAAAATCAACCAATGAATCGGAAATCATAGAGCGGTAACGCTAAAAAAAAGCCTCCAACAAAAAGAAGGAGGCTATTAAATTTATCTCTACCCTATCTGCGTCCACCACCAAATCCGCCGCGTTGCTCAACCGGTTGAGCTCTTTCCATTTGTGGCTCAGATCGTCTCCATTCACGTTGCATCTGTTGTTGCTGTTGTTGCTGACGTTCTGCTTGCTGTTGTTGTTGACGTTGTGCTTGCATTTGTTGTTCGCGTTGTGCTTGCATTTGTTGCTGACGTTCTGCTTGCATCTGTTGTTGGCGTTGTACTTGCATTTGTTGTTCGCGTTGTGCTTGCATCTGTTGCTGACGTTCTGCTTGCATTTGTTGTTCGCGTTGTGCTTGCATCTGTTGCTGACGTTCTGCTTGCATTTGTTGCTGGCGGTCTGCCTGTATTTGCTGTTCTCGTTGTGCTTGCATCTGTTGCTGACGTTCTGCTTGCATCTGCTGCTGACGTTCTGCTTGCATTTGTTGCTGGCGGTCTGCCTGTATTTGCTGTTCTCGTTGTGCTTGCATCTGTTGCTGACGTTCTGCTTGCATCTGTTGTGTACGTTGTGCTTGCATTTGTTGCTGGCGGTCTGCCTGTATTTGCTGTTCTCGTTGTGCTTGCATCTGTTGTGTACGTTGCGCTTGCATTTGCTGGCCTTGTATAGCTTGTTGACTTCCTCGAGGTGCTTGTTGTATTTCTGAATTTTGAGCTGCACTTCTTGGAGGCTGAGCTAAGTTGCCATTCATTCGAGTATTGCCATTAGGTTGAGCCACTTGATTCATACTCCTATCAACACGTCCGGGTTGAGCCATATCGCGAACTCCATTACTATTCTCTGAACGAACCTTGTTGGTTGCACTATTTTGCGCATCTCTTTCATTACCCAAAACACGATTTGAGCGAACAAAACTTTCCGGTGCAGGTGTTGATCCACGTCGTCCACCTGCAGAATTAGATTCTGTAACAGAAGGACGATACATGGCTACTTGATTTCTTTGCATAGCAGTGGGTCCGGGACGTTGTTGATTGCGAATAGTATAGACTGTAACTTTTCCTCCGGTATAACGTTCTATATCTTGACGACGAGGGCCATAGACATATTGGTTGTGATAGTAGTTATTGATAATGGTTGTACGATTGATATAAGTCGTGTTATACCCAGTTCCACGCCAATAATTGTAGAAATAAGGGCTGTATATTTGTCCACAAGGAATAAATGTCCACCAAGTTGAGGGAATATAACCGCCAAATGACACAGAGATATTAATACCGGGACCCATAGGTGCCCAACCATAATTGCCACCACCAGAGCGCCAACTCACCCATGCCGGTCCCCATTGTGTACCAGGTACCCATATCCAGCCATAGTAATTATCATACATCCAGCGACCATAGTGAAAGGCAGCCCAGCCCCATTCATAGTTTGAAATCCAAGTGTTGCCATATTCGGTCATTGCCCATTGTCCATCCGAATAATAAGGTCGAAAACTTTGATCAACATCCGGTGCCCAAACATAGCCATATTGTGGATCATTAATCCACTGTCCATAAGGTGACAGTTCATTGTAGAAAGTTTGAAAAGACACGGACATACCGGGCTGTGCCTTAGCCTGCTTTATGGGCAAGAGTGCAAGCATAAGTACTGTTGCTACCATGCTCAGATTGATAAAGAAGAAGCGTTTCATTTTGCCTAAGTTTTAATTGCTCTCAAATACCTTAATAAAAGGTTTCGAGTTACTTAAAACTAAAAGCACTCCGTGTTTTGTTAGCGATATGTTAAGCCTACAAAACTTCTTCTGAAAAACGAATTCCGTAATGGGCTAATTCAGTCAATACGGGACGATATACAGAAGGCATGAATGAAATTAATACACCTTTCGGAGTTTTGATAGTTTGATTGAGTACCAGTCTAGCTAAAATTCCCATAGGCAAACCAACTGTCTTAGCCATAGCAGAAAATTCTCGATTTTCTCCTTTGATTGACATAGTACTGGTCATAGTAACCTTACTTTTACGATGTAGATATTCCACTTCGTGTTGCATCACTACCATATCCTTATCTTCTGGTTTCATTGCCCACTTTTTCAAAAGTAATTCAAGCAATACTTCGCCGGAATTTTTGGGTGATAAAGGAATAATATCTTCATTAAAAATACCCAACCAATCAAGCATGGAAATAACTTTATCATCTGTTTTCAATGATAATTTTTGTGCAACATGCTCTTTTAATGAAACCGTATTTTGATAGGCAGATTTATCTTTCAACCAATCGGCATACGAACTCTTTTCTTGAACAGAATCCATCTCTGATGTAAGTCCTAATTGAATAAGAGCATTCCAACCTTTACAGAAATCGGGGTGACGCAGTGTTGCCCTCATAAAAGTTTTTACATCAGGAACATCATAAAGGTCTAAATAACGAAGTGAATCACGATTGGCATAATAGGCTAATTGACCCAAGCCATCTACTTTGATCTTTTTATTATGGTTAAAGATGTCTTCGTATTTAACCTCATGATTCTTACCATTATTCAAATATTTAGCCCCACCTAAACCGGCGGTGATAATATTTTTAGGGTTCCAACTAAATTTGTAGTGCCAAGGATTATCATCGTTTTCAGGTGCTACTAATCCACCACAATAAGATTTGAATGAGGTGATAGATGCCGCTACACGCTGGGTGCTGTGAATTATTTGGTTGGCAGTCATGTGGTCTATACCGGGATCTAAACCCATCTCACACATAAACATCAAATCTGCATTCACAACAGCTTGGTGCATCTCGCGCATTTCAGGAGATACATAAGAAGAAGTGATCAAATTTTTCTTGAATTGCAAACAATCTTTTGCCAGCAAAACATGAAGGGTTGGCGGCATTAAAGACACAACGATATCCGCATTCTTTACTAATCTCTGTCTTTCTTGTTCATTATGAACATCAAAAACAGCACTTTCTGCGTGGGTGTGACTTTTTATTTTCTCGGCTATTGCCTCTTCACTTCCATCGGCAACGATAACATGCCATTTGTTGCGTTTTGCATGGGACAACAAATAATGAATAAGGTAAGTTGATGACTTGCCAGCTCCTGCAACCAGTATTGTTTGCATACTTTTGAAAAAAAATATAGAATGAAAACGGGTAAACGACGTGCAAATGTACGAGTTCAATTCTGATTATTACAAAAAAACGTTTGTTTAATATTAATTTCATAAAAACTAACTAAATCAAATAGATATATGCAGTGGAAACAATCAAGTGTAACACTAGAAACATTAAATGCACTAAGTAAAGGAACAATGGCTGAGCATTTAGGAATTTTATTTTCTTCTTTAACACCAACTACATTAAGTGCTACCATGCCCGTAGATAATCGAACTCGTCAACCTTATGGACTTTTACACGGAGGTGCATCGGCTGTACTTGCCGAAACAGTAGGGAGTGTTGCATCTACGCTTTGTATAGATCCGGAGCAACAAATTTGTGTGGGAGTGGAAATTAATTGTAATCATCTACGCGGAAAAAGAGAAGGTGTGATTACCGCTACCGCTGAAGCTTTACACATTGGTGTATCTATGCACGTTTGGGATATCAAAATTCGTGACGAACAAAGTAGGCTTGTCTGTGTTAGCAGACTAACAGTTACGGTATTGCAGAAGAAACAAAAAGGCTAAAAGCTGCTCTACGCTTGATTGTCGCCATCTTCATTTGTCATAGAATTGTCTGCATTTTACTACTATTACATTTCAAAATTAACCTGCTTAAAGTATAAGATTGATTAACTTTGTAAGCACACTATCACAACAATGATTCAACGAGTTTTCTTATTTCTTTTTTGTGTCTTTGGTATTATTTCTTGTGCCTCATCACGTTCCCTTTTAAAGACAAACGAAATAAGGATTTTACAGTTTACGGAACAAACTACCTTACCCGGCAGAAGTGAAACACCTGTGATTAAGCTATTTAGTATTTCAATTGATTGGCGACTAACGCAAAATCCTGACAAGTTTTTTATTCGTCATGATAATCAATGGTATGTTGGCGCTTGTCAAGTACCCAACAAAACCAACCAAAAAAAACGACAAATACTCAAAATTGATTTTAGTGCAGAAGCCCAACCGGGTATTTCCAACAAAGCAATTCGTGACGGAAATATTTTACTTGTTCAGCTTCGAAACAAACAATGGAGATATGTATCCTTGCCAATTGTAAAAAGAAATTCTGACATTATAATGCCTTAAATAGATGAATCAAAAAATAAGAATAATATCTTTTGCCCTTTTCGGGATGATCCTTTCCGTTACGACAAATGCACAACCATGGTCACCGGCAACCCTGCATACTACAAGGCTTTCAGAAATAGAAAAACGCTATGAACGAAGCGTTGAACAGAAATCTAATACCCGAAAAAACGATAATGAACCGGAAAAAGAAGAGGGAAATTATCACTTTGACAGGTGGATGTGGTATTGGCAACAACACTTAAATGAAAAAGGAGAAATGGTATCGCAAGCGGCTACTTATCAGGCTTGGCAAGCATTTCAACAAAGTCAAACCAAACAGAATAAAACAACTCGTACCACCAACAATGCGTTGTGGAGTTTTGCCGGGCCTTCTTCTTCTCCTGGCGGATATTCCGGAATTGGCAGAATTAACAACATCGGTTTTCATCCTACCGATTCCAATACTTTTATCGTTGCTACTGCGGGTGGTGGTGCTTGGAGAACTACAAACGGAGGTTTTAATTGGACAAATTTAACAAGCGGATTTCCGGTTTTAGGGACATCAGATGTTGTGTATAATCCACTAAATCCCAATACTATTTATTTGCTCACCGGCGATCGAGATGCCAGCGACACATATAGTTTGGGTGTTTTCAAATCAACAGATGGTGGTCAAACATGGCAGCCAACCGGATTGACCTATAACCGAACTGACTTTGCTTTGACCAATGCTATGGTCATAAATCCACAAGACACCAATTCATTGACAATAGCTACCAGCAATGGTTTGATGAAATCGTATGATGGCGGACAAAGTTGGAAAGTGAAACAAGTTGGCAATTTCAAAGAAGTACTATACCATCCAACAGACACTTCAATTTTATATGCAGCATCCTATTCTCCGGGACGAATTTATCGTTCAACAAATGGCGGGCAAACATGGACTATTACTGGAAATTTTGCGGGTTCTGTTCGCGTTTCTATTGCTGTTACTCCAGCAGCAATTAACATAGTAAAAGCAGTTGTATCTAATAGCAATCATGGCTTGCAAGGTATATTTAACTCCAATGATACAGGTCAAACTTTTACCAACATTTTTGGAAGTAATTTAGATTGTAGTCAAAACATTCTGAATGGCTCCATGACCTTAAGCAGTACAACTTGTGATGGACAAGGTTGGTATGATCTTACAATTGCTATCAGCCCACTTAATGCCAGTATCGTTTATGTAGGTGGGGTAAATACTTACCGTTCTACAAATGGAGGGGTCAGCTGGGCCTTAGTCAATCAATGGTGGGGATCATCGCCCGGCATAGCTGTCGTACATGCCGACAAACACAAGTTGAAATTTAACTCTTTGAGTCCTGCTATTTATGAATGTAATGATGGTGGCGTGTATAAATCATACAACCCATTAACTTGGACAGACCTTACCAATGGACTTCAGATAACACAATTTTATCGAATTGCCTCTTCTAATGTTGCCAACTTTGTCATTGCCGGAGCACAGGACAATGGCTCAAAACGTGTTCATTTTTCGGGGGCATCAAAAGATTTAACTGGTGGTGATGGCATGGATTGTCAAATGGATTATATAGATTCGAACACATACTATACTTCTACTCAATACGGCAATTTTAACCGCACAACCAATAATGGATTTTCTTTTAAACGTATTGGACCGCCTGGAGTAGGCAATGGTGCTTGGGTTACTCCGCTTGAAATTGGGCGCAACAATCCGATGCAACTTTTTGTAGGTTACGACCATGTCTATACCAGCTATGATCAAGGCGATAATTGGACAGATATTTCTACTAATTTTCCTACCGGATCTAACATCACCCGACTTTCTGTAAGTCCACTAAATCCTAATGCTGTCTTGGTTTTGCAGGGTGCCGCATTTCGTTATACTTCTGATTTAGGGAATACTTGGCAGCCTATTATGTTGCTTTATGGAACCGGCGTTTCCGACATCATGCTTGATGTGTGGGACAGCTCCGTAGTATGGGTAACTTATGGTGGTTTTACGGGAACAAAAGTTGCTCGTTATCAGTTTGGCACTGGATGGTCCCGCGTACAAGATTCCATTCCAAATATTCCTGTAAAATGTATTAATATGGATTCTCAAAATGGCACACTTTATATTGGCACTGACATTGGTGTGTTTTTTAAAGACACGGCAAGCACATTTTGGAAACCCTTTACCAATGGATTACCAGTGGTGCCGGTTACAGACTTGACTATTAACTATACAACCAATGAAATTTGGGCTTCTACTTATGGTAGAGGAATTTGGCATTCTCCTCGATACATGATTAGCACAGGTGTACCCAGTATTCCTTTTGCATCTGATGTGATTAAGGTAATTCCCAATCCTAATAGAGGAAACTTTAGAATTGAAACAGAAAATAAATTGTTGAAAGGGACAAATGCTTCCATTGTAGTATATGGTATTAGTGGGCAAGTAGTGGCAAAAGAATCAGTACGATTTAATGCCAATGGCATTGTGGATTTACAACTTTCAAATGTTCCAGCTGGTACTTATATGTTAGAAGTTTGGGCAAACAACGCCCCTGCCGCAAGGCAAAAAATGATGATATACTAAACATCTAAAAGAATGGCAACGGGGATGATAAACCATTCAATCATTCCCGTTCTTCTCTTTCTTTTTCTTATCAAGATTGTCCACTCATCAATACTTGAACCGTGTGCCTGGTTTTCTGTTCCAACAAAATAAAACGCCTTCGGGTAAGGTCTTGTAAAACCTCGGGTGTGTAATGCCGAATAGTGAGCAATTCTGCATTTTCATTTCTAAAAACTCGATAATCTTCGCTCAGTCTATTAATTAAGGCATACACTTTATCTTCTGCATGATCTATGCAGGCAACAAAGCTAATGGCGGCATTTTGAATTAGGTTTACTTTGATTTTCAACTCATGAAAAATGCCATACAAAAGCCGCAAGTTGTCTTCTGTAACAAAGGAAAAATCACGTGTTGTAACTTGAAGTAGGATTTGATTCTTTTTCAAAACAATGAGTGGTGGGTAAAACATACTGTCCACTTCATTTTGAATAATGGTGCCTTTCAATTCAGGTTTAAGAAAGCACTTTACATACAAGGGTATATTCCTATTTTGCAAAGGCTTTATGGTTTTTGGGTGAATAACCTGTGCACCATAATAGGACATTTCAATTACTTCATGATATGTAATTGCTTCAATTTTTACGGTATTTGAAAAAATCTTAGGATCCGCATTCAACAAACCTTCTACATCCTTCCAAATTGTAACGGCACTAGCTCCAAGCATGGCTGCCAACATAGCTGCAGTATAATCCGAACCCTCTCGACCTAATGTTACGGACGCACCGGAATCAGAACGTCCGATAAAGCCTTGTGTTATGATATTTTTCTCCGAGGACAGAATAGGTTGCAAAATTTCTTTTGCTTTCTTTTCAGATAATTTCCACAATACTCTGGCATCCCGAAAAGTATCGTCGGTGCTGATTATTGACCGAACATCAACCCACTGAAAAGGATAGCCTTCTTGTGAGAGAAAAATAGAAAAAATAGCGGTACTCAACAATTCACCCATACACACTATTTGATCGTAAGAATAGTCGTATAGTTTACTCGAAGCCTTTCCTATTGCAGTTTTCAGCTCGTCATAGAAGGATGATATTTTGATTTCTGCCTCAGTTTTGTGTGCATCTATTAAAAGTGTAGATACAAAATTGAGATGATTATCAATTAGATCATTTGCCAACTTTAAGGCTACCTCTTTTTGTTCATTACAAGCATGAGAAACTATTTCCTCCAGTGCATTTGTCGTTTTACCTAAAGCAGAAACAACAATCACTAAGGGCTCTTTAGCTTGTTGTATGACGGGTATTAGTTGCCTCATTCGTTCGGGTGTGGCAATAGAAGCTCCACCGAATTTATAAACCTGCATCATAATCCATGTAAGTAAGTGTGAATAAAAATATTAGTAAGCCTCCATGCTATTTTTTATGCAGTTTGTCGGCATTTTGTTTAAGTAATTCTGAATCTAATTTCATTTCTCTTAACGTAGAATTTTCTTTTATACCCGAATTAGGATCAAATAAAAATAGCTCAGCAATGCTTTTGGGTCGTTGATCTGGAAGCCAAATAAAACGACTTAATCGAGCATTTAAAAAATCCACTTGCCTCATAGGGGTCATTGTTTGCTTCACGTCTTGTTCAAGAACAATTTTTCTCACTTCTGAGCTGTCAAACAAAACCCTTATTCGTTCACTTTGTGCTTGGTTCATGCCCAAATAAGCACCATTATCATCTTTAGCATATTGGATGGCTTCAGCATTGGGCCAAACGATCATTTCTCTGATGGCATTATGCACAAAAAAACCAGTTATGGTTTTTCCTTGAACTTGATCAAAGATGTTTGACTTATCAGGACCAGCTTGAGAAATAATGAACGAATTATTGGGTACAAACAATTTGCGAATACTACTTGTGTCGCTATAAAGTAAAATAGTATCGCCCGAAATTTGACTTTTTCTACTCCAGACAACCGGCTGATACATAAGCCTCATAATAGAGTCAGCTTGTGAATAACTGATACTATCGCAACGTGCCTGCATAGAATCTGAATAGACAAGCACATGATGATAGCCAATGAAATAACGCGGGCGAGATGAGTCTGCTGCTGCCATACTATCCAATACAGTCCTTCGTAAGGAATCAGATAAAACGATTTTTACTTTGCCTTTTATAATGCGGTTTTTACTTTCAAAAACTGAATCTTTCAATGGTATAGGCGCTGCAAAAAAAGTATCTGCTCGTATATACAAGCTATCATTTCCATTGTTTCGTTTCAAAACAGGTTTAATGGCAGTCCAAATTTTTTTTGCTTTTTCATCATATCGAGCCCATCCACTAAAAAGGGTAATTTTCTGAGCCGTGTCTAATGCATATACATTTCCGGTTACTATTCCTAATCCCGTCTTTTTGTTGTAATCAATTTTATCGCCTTCTAAATAGCGAGCACCGCTTAGAATGGACGATCGAGAAATTAGATTTGCCATTTCATTTTTGGCATCCCAAGTTCCATTGTTTGTATGAAGCTCTGATTTATCGTTAACTATGATTGACTCGTCAAAAAAGCGAACTATTTTTGATTCAGTATTGTATCCAAGATCTTTGGAAGTAACATTGTATTGCGGGTCGGTTACAAAAACTTCTCCTGTAAATCGAGCGTCTTTAGATTTAGCGTTATACATTCCTGCATTGCTGGAAAGCGTTGTTGTTTCGCTTTGCAAGGTTCCACCTTGATCATAGGTAGCTACTTTGGTATTCAAATCATAAAGCAGAGACTCAGCCCATAGGTTATTCTTGCCGTCTGTGAGGCTTACATTTCCTTGTAGAAATGCCTTTTTAGTGTTACCGGTATAACGCAGATAATTACTGTTGACTTGTGTGCCACCAGGTTGAATTATTCTAACATTTCCGAAAGCCTGAACATTATTTTTAACAAGATTGATATAAGCACTATCGCAGTACATGTAAGTGTCGCCTTGCTTTAAGGAGACATTATTAATGAGTTTGTTGATAGCTCCGGAATCAGTTGTTATGTATTCAAGACGAGTGCCATTTCCGGGCAATATTTCGATAGGCATTTTTGCAGAAGAATCTTGTTTCTTTTGTGCAAAAACAAACTGACACAAAAAAATAAATGGAAGGCAAACAAGCAAACCACGCCCAAAAAATATACGCAAAGCAAAACGGATAATCAAGTAGCTTACTTTGTTTTCCGACCAAAAATAGTAAAGTTCAAATAGCGGGTTGGGTGTGTTTCAATATCAGCCATCAATCCATTAAGCGTATTGAGGGAAGCATTCAAGTTTTGATATAAATAAGGGTCATTTATCAATAAGCCAAGAGAACCTTCTTTACCGTTTATTTTATCTAAGGCCACATGCAATTGTTGCACACTGGTTTGCAAATCGGCGAGTGTTTGCTCTATAGGCGCTTTGTTTAATTTATCGCTGATAGAAGCTGTGTTTTCAAGAATATGGTTGATATGCTCATTGTTGTTGGCAAGATTGGCAGTGATGCTATTGGTGTTTTGAATGATGCCATGTAATTGTTGCGTTTCTCCGTTTAATCGAGCAGACAAAGAAGTGAAGTTGCTCATGGTTGCATCTAAATTTGACGAAGCATTTTTCAAACTTAGAACGGTAGATTTATCTAGCACATCATTTACTGAAAGCAAAACAGAATCAAGCGTTCCTATGGCATGTCGCATATCGCGCAGTAACGGTGTAATTTCTACACTCAAAGCATTAATAATTCCATCTTCAACTTGCGAGTTTAAGACGCTACCATCCGGCACAATAGCAGAATTGTTGCTTAATTGCATACTAATAGCTTTTGTACCTAACAAATCTGTAGAAATCAGTTTAACAACACTCCCATAAGGAATGGGGGTATTCTTATTAATGGCAAGCACAACTTTTACTTTATTTCCACCATTTAATGATATAGTTGCAACCCTGCCTACACTCATGCCTTTAATTTGCACTTGCGAAGATGATTGCAAGCCTTGTACATCATCAAAATAGGTGATGTAGTTTTTTTCTCCTGAAAATATATTTGTGCCTTTCAGAAAATAAAAGCCAGTAGAAAAAATAAAGATGGCTGATACCACCAATGTTCCAATTCGGGCTTCTTTTGAAAATCTCATTTATTCAATTTATTGGAAGCAACCAAAAGTGTTTCTCTTTTTTTCATTGTTGAAAAGTAGGATTAACACAAGCTTACTTCATTTCTAAAATCGCTACAAAAATAGGAAAGCATTTTATCCCAAACAGACAATCGTCATTCTTTTGATGATAAGCACATACAAAATCAATTATTGAAATAGACCTTAATTATACTTTCAAATAGACATTCAGCGAAACCAATTGTTTCAATTTGTTTACAATTTCTTAATAGCAAGATAATTTTCAGGAAACACAAGCAGAGTTTTTTTGCAAAAAATTTAACATGCGAATTACAAACAGCCTGCAGTATGTGTTTCTATTACTTGGGTTCTGCCTTTTTTCAACAAACAGTTTTGGGCAGGAAACCTCAGCCATGCTCTCTGGAACCGTTAAAGATGACAAAAAAGAGTTGCTTCCTATTGCCACAGTGGTGGTGAAATATGAGCCTACCGGAAGTGTAACATCTTCAGAAACCTCAGTGAATGGACGTTTTACCATTGTCAATCTAAAACCCGGAGGACCTTATACCATTTCAACATTTTATGCCGGCTTTGATCCGTTTATATTATCCAATGTATTTCTTTCCTTAGGTGAAAATCCTTCCTTAGACATTGTGATGAAAAATGCTGCCGGAACTACTTTAAAAGAAGTAAAAGTATCTGCAAATCGCGGAGCTGCCGGAAGTACGAATGTAAACAACAGGCAACTTCAAACCCTTCCAACACTAAGCCGTTCTCTTTCTGACTTTACTCGCATCACCCCGCAAAGCAACAATAATTCATTTGCGGGAACCTCCTTTCGATACAACAACATAACAATGGATGGTGCCGTAAACAATGATGCTATTGGGTTTTCCAATTCATTTGGCGGACAAAGCGGTGGCGGACAAGCAGGAACTGCAGGAGCAGGAACCAGAACAACCCCCTATTCTATGGAAACCATTCAAGAAGTACAGGTTCAATTAGCACCGTATGATGTGAAGCTCGGAAATTTTACTGGTGGTTCTATCAATGCAGTTACCAAAAGTGGTACTAACGAGCTGCATGGAAACGCCTATCTATACGGACGAAATGCCGCTATGGTCGGTAATTTCGATGGAAAAATGCCTTCCTCTTTTCACGACTATCAAGCGGGTGTAACCTTAGGCGGACCCATTCTAAAAAACAAACTATTTTTCTTTACCAATTTTGAAATTGCACGAAGAAAAGAACCAACCTTTTATAATGCAGGAGATCAAAGCGCGCCTATTTCCATAGCTCAAGCTGAACAAATCAGAAACCACATGATTACAAAATATGGATATGATCCTGGTGCTTACGGTCCGGCTACTATCTCTACCAATGCAGATAAATTCTTCGCTCGATTAGACTACAACATCAACAAAAAGAACACCCTAAGTTTCAGAACAATTTATACAGCCGGATCAGGTCAAAACTTAGAGCGATCTTCAACCAATTTCCAATTTGGGAATACCGATTTCACCCAACATACTAACAACTTGAATATGGTGGCTGAATTAAAAAGTACCATTCGACCTAATCTATACAATAGCTTGATTGGTTCTTATATCAACGTTCATGAGTATCGTGATTTTCCAGGACAACTTGCACCTTTTATCTCCATTAACAGTGACCAAATTTGGCTTGGCACGTGGCGTGAAGCAACTATTTACAACCTTCGACAAAAGACTTATGAACTAACGGACAATCTTACTTGGATAAAAAACCATCATAAGCTAACCTTAGGTACTCATAATGAATTTTACAACATTAACTATGGTTTTGTAAACTCTTGGAACGGACGCTGGGAATATTCATCTATCAATTCATTCCTTGCTGATCAACCATCCAGAATAAGAGGGGCTTACAATTTTTCAACCGGAGAAAACACCCGACAGAGCTTGTATAACAATGTTCCAGGCTCAAATTTCAATGTTAACCTTTTGAGTGGATATATACAAGATGAATGGTCAATTTCATCTCGTTTAAAGATAACACCGGGCATCCGTGTGGACTATGCCATGCTTCCCAAAGCACCTATTACGGACAGCGTCATGAAAAATTTGCCTGACTTTCAAATGCAAAATGGTCAATCGTCTTATTCTCATACACCCTTTGCTTCTATCACTAATAAATGGCTGAACAACGCATCTCTTTCACCTCGACTTGGATTCAATTGGGACGTAAAAGGCAATCAAAACTTAGTCATTAGAGGTGGATCGGGAATATTTGTGGGCAGAATGCCATTTGCTTGGTTGGGTTATGCCTATACTTTATCCGGCAATCAGTTTGGCAACATTGATTACAACAATATTCAAACCGGTGGTACCAAAACAATTGGCTTAGCTATGGATCCATCTACACTTCGCGATACGGTAACCAAATATGGGGGTACATCAAAATCTGCAACGCGCGAATTAAATATAGTTGACAACAATCTTCATCTACCTACGGTTTGGCGTTCCAATATTGCCGCAGATATCAAATGGGCAGATGGTTGGAAATTGACGCTTGATGCGATGTACACCAAAACTATCTATGATGTGAAATTTCAACAAATAAACAAGCGCGACTCATTCTTTAATTATCAATCGGGACCTACTCAAACACCTGTCTATCAAGGTTCTTCCATAAGCAGTCGTTACTCCAACATCTATTTACTAAGCAATACATCCGAAGGATATCGTTATAATTTCACGGCACAACTATCAAAATCCACTTCAAATCTCGCCGTTGGAAACAAGCAATTCTCATTATACAACAGCATTGCATACACTTACGGGTTATCTAAAGATATAGCTAATGGCATTCGAAATTCATTTCAGTCAAACTATGAAGTGAATCCGTCTATCAGCCCTGAGAATCCACAATTAGCTTATTCAAATTTTGATTTGCGTCATCGCATTGTGTCTGTTCATTCCATCAATTTTAAATGGAATGATCACCATAACAGCAACCTGGCATTTTTCTATTCCGGTCAAAGCGGTTCGCCTTATAGTATAATATACAGTTCATCGCCTAATGCTTTCAACAATAGTTCAAATGCAACCCTGGCATACATTCCAGCAAATGCCAATGATATAAAACTAAGCGACGTAAAGGATGCAAATGGAAATATCACTTACAGCACAACTCAACAACGCGCTGACATGGAATCTTTTATTGAAGGCAATAGCTATCTGAGCCAACATCGCGGGCAGTATGCTGAAAGAAATGCTTTACGAACGCCATGGAATCACAGTCTTGATATGAAATTGATGCACACATGGAGCTTTAACACCAACAAAACAAGAACCAACTCACTTCAATTATCTTTAGATATTTTTAACGTACTTAATTTGATGAACAACAATTGGGGTAAGCAATATTTCGTAAGCAACGTAAGTAATTATTGTGTTCCTCTTTTCAAGGCGGTGAACGACCAAAACGGGAAAACGCCTTCATCTCAAGGTTATGCGCCAACTTATCAGTTTCAAAAGCCCACCAACAATGGACAATATTATACTGTTGACCCCATTAGTAGCCGTTGGCAAATGCAAGTTGGTATTAAGTATAGCTTCTAACCACAACGCAACTTTCAGATTTTAGAAGATAGATATAGTTACCTTTGCATTTCACAAAACAGTACTTCACAAATGATTACAAAAGCAGCAATTGTATCTGTCGCCACTCTTTTTGCAAGCTTTTCCCTTCAGGCACAAACACCTCAGGAAACATCTATCAACATGAATGGAGAAAACGTAAGTGGGCTGAATGTACAATATACTATGCCTGTTCAAAACCTGAAAGAAGCACTTTCAAAGAAGTTGGGAACCTATAAATCCGGCAAAGTAAGTACTAATAAATCCGGAGTAAACTGTTCCGGTTTTATTATCCCTGATATTTCACCAAAGCAAATGGATTATTACTTTCAGACCCAAGGTGATGACAAGCAAAGCTCCATAACGTTTGTAGCTTCTCGGGGCTACAATAACTATTTGACTACTGCAACTGATGCGGAATTAATTCAACGTTGTGGAACTTGGCTACAAGCCTTCAAAAAAGATGCAGATATTTTTCAAGTAAATGCAGACATTAAAACGCAAGAAAAAGTGTTGGAGAAAGCAACCAAAACCTGGAACAAATCGTTAGATGATGAAAAGAAAATTCAAAAAAACATAGACAAAACGAAGGGTGATATTGAAAGTAAAAAAACACAAGCTGCGGCTGCACTCGACAAACTAAATTCCCTCAATAAGGTAAGTGCTACTGCCGGTGATGAAAATGAAAAAACACTAAAAAAAGTAACCAAAGATTATGCATCGCTAAATGATGATATTAAAAGTTTGCAAGGAAAACAATCCGGTTATGAAGGAGAAATGACTAAGCAACAAGGGCAAACCAGCGCAGCTAAAACACAAATGGATACTGAAACAGAAAAATTAAATCAGTTGAAAACACAGCTTAACAGTCTAAGCAGTAAATAACCACAGCGAATATTGTTAAGTTTGCACCGACTAAATGGTGATGGTGATTCAAAACCGCCATCACCATTTTACATTTTATGAAGATGTACCAAAAAATGTACAGCATTGCCAATATTGCCTTTTCTATCTTGCTATTCTCCTTGACAGTATTGCAATCTTGCAGCAATTCTAAAAGAGAAATACCCACCCATCCAAATAGTCCGATATTTAAAGATCCCGCGGTGGCTGCCCTTACTCGAAAAATAGAAGAGTCGCCTCACACAGCTAAATACTACTATGACCGTGGGCTACTTTTACACAGAATGCAACAAGACACCCTTGCCATTCGAGATTTTGAACAAGCTGCAAAACTAGATTCAAATCGCGCAGAATATTTCAGTGCCGTGGGTGATTTAATGTTTGAACATAAAGACCTATCCGGCTCTCTACCTTGGATACAACGCGCCGTGCAGCTAAACCCTAATGACCCAACTGCTCGATTAAAAATTGCCAAATTATTTGTATTTACTAAAGAATATCCAAAAGCCTTTTCCGAAATAAATATTGTGCTACGTCAAAATGCCATGAGTCCAGAGGCG